>JAIXYA010000076.1 GCA_027490485.1 Comamonadaceae bacterium | reverse complement strand
CTGCCGTGTTTGGGGTTTGGACATAGCGCAGTTGCAGGCTTTTTTGCAAGACGATGCGATGACCGATGCGTTGGCCGAGTCTTGCCAACGCTGGCTACAGCAATGGCAGCAGCAAAGCGTGTTGCCCATGCTCTACAGCTGGTTACACGAGCAACACATTGCGACCCGCTTGTTGGCTTTGCCTGATGGCGAGCGTCGCTTGACCCATCTGTTGCACTTGGGCGAACTGCTGCAAAACGCCAGCCAAGGCTTGCAAGGCCCTGCCGCTTTGTTGCAGCATTTGGCAGACAAGTTGCAGTCCAGCAGCGACAGTCCAGAGGCACAAAAAATGCGCCTTGAAACCGACGAGCAATGCGTGCAAATTGTGACCTTCCACAAGAGCAAAGGGCTGGAATACCCCTTGGTGTTTGTGCCGTTCTTGGGCAGCTTTAAAGCACCGCCCAAAGATGATGTCAAAGAAAGCGTTGAGACTGAAGACGAAGAAGGGCAAGAACCAGACATCACCGAGTCCAATGTCGATGAAGACATGCGCTTGCTGTATGTCGCGCTCACCCGTGCCAAACGCGCCCTGTGGCTGGGCGTTGCCGGCAGCCGAGGCAGCTTGATAGGCGAAAAGGGCAAAGACTTGCGCCTGAGTGCTGTTTCACGCTTGTTAAAACGCGAATCTCACGCAGACTTGGCCGAGCGTCTGCACAGCATTTGGGGCAGTTGTCAGCACATTGCCATCCAACCATTGCCTAGCCCCCATGGTGAAACTTACCAAGCACCGCGTTCCAACGCTTTGCCGCAATCGGCTTTGCTGCCCCAAAGGCAAACCCACCAGCCTTGGTGGACCGCCAGTTTCAGCAGCCTCACGCGGGGCCTAGAAGCCGGCACACCCCATGAAGAAGCGCTGCTGGACGCCGACACGGACGCTGGTATGGACACGCCATCAGCCGCGCCAACACCGGTGACTTCCAGTTCAACGGCAACCGCCTCTGCTTGGCAAACCTTTCCAGCTGGTGCACGTTACGGCACCTTGCTGCACGACTTATTGCAGTACCAAGCCGAGCATGCATGGCCGCTTGCTAACGTTGGCCCAACCGGGCAAGATTTGGCGTGGCAACAACTGCTGCAACGCAAAGCCGACTGGTTGCAGCTGCCAAGCGACGCTCAAGCCCTGCTGCAACCATGGTTGCAAACCATCGTGTCTACACCCCTGCCGCTGCAGGCCGCCGATCCGCCAATGCAGCCACTTGGCTCCCCCTTGGTCTTACAAACACTGGCTGCCAACGCTTTGTGGGCAGAAATGGAATTCAGCCTGCCCGTGGGTCAACTCAGCAGCAGCGAGCTAGATGCACATATTCAGCGTCATGTCTTACCCGGCCTTGAGCGCCCCAGTCTGCAAAACAATGTCTTGCAAGGCATGCTCAGCGGCTTCATGGACTTGGTGCTGCAACACGATGGCCGTTATTGGGTGCTGGACTACAAATCCAATCTGCTTGCTGATTACCAAGCGCCACACTTGAATTCAGCCATCTTGGCCAAACGCTACGAGGTGCAGTATGTGTTGTACACCCTCGCTTTGCACCGCTTGCTCCAATCGCGCTTACCCGACTACGACTACGAGCAACACATGGGTGGGGCGGTCTACCTGTTTTTGCGCGGCATCGACACGCCCAGCGCTGGGGTGCATTGCCTGCGACCACCGTGGGCCTTGATTGACCTGCTCGACCAACGCTTTGCCAAGGCCTTGCCATGATGATGTCGAACCTGCTTGCCAGCGGTTGGCGCGGCACCAGCCTGACGCCCTTGAGCGCTTTAGACATCGCTTTGGTGCAGATGCTGCACAACTTGCAAGCCAGCAGCGACGAGCGTCACCTGTGGTTAGCGGCTTTGGCCAGCCACCAGTGGGGGCGTGGCCACGCCTGCCTCGATCTGAATCAGTGGCCTGACAACGCAGGTGCTTTGCTCGGATGGGGACCCCAAGCCTTGGCCGCTTTGCCCGCCAAGCTGTCGCTTGGGCTGTCCGATCTGCCGTGGGCGCAAGGCGAACACTCACCTTTGGTGGTGCAAGGCAAGCGCTTGTATTTGCGACGCGCTTGGCAGGCTGAACACGATATCCGCGCCAGGCTGATGGCTTTGCAGCAAAGCCGTGTTGCCCCGCCCGATTGGAATCAGCAACTCGACCAGCTGTTTGGCCCAGACCCCCACGACGGGCAGCGCTTGGCTTGCGCCCATGCCGCGCAAAACGCGCTCACCCTCATCACGGGCGGCCCAGGCACGGGCAAAACCACCACGGTGGTCAAGTTGCTGCGTTTGTTGCAGTCCGGTACTGCCACGCCTTTGCGTACCCTGCTGGCCGCGCCCACCGGCAAGGCTGCCGCACGTTTAGGCCAGGCCATGGCACAAGCTCGGTCCACACTCAGCGATAGTGATGCAGCTTGCTTGCCCGGCACCGCGCACACTTTGCACAAACTGCTCTACCCCAGCCATGGCAAAGCACCCGTTTTGCAAGCCGACGTGATCGTGGTCGATGAAGCCTCGATGATCGATTTGGAGTTGATGGCCCGCTTGCTCAAAGCCGTGCCCGCGCAGGCGCGCTTGGTGCTGTTGGGCGACAAAGACCAACTGGCGTCTGTCGAAGCCGGTGCCGTCATGTCACAGCTGTGCCAAGCGCCTTGGTTACAGACCAACACCAAGGTGCTGACCCGCAGCCACCGCTTTGACCCTGACCAGGGCATTGGTGCATGGGCCAAAGCTTGCAATGCGGGTGACAGCAAAGGCTTGAAAGCCCTTTGGCAAGCAGTGCCAGAGGTCTGCTGGTCGCCAGAAAATGCAGTCACCAAACTCAGCAGCGCCAACAGCAACAGCACAGACATCTTGCAAGCCGTTGCAGCGGCTTGGTCTCCTTGGCGCACG
>JAIXYA010000223.1 GCA_027490485.1 Comamonadaceae bacterium | reverse complement strand
TGGGGGATTGCTTTCCCGGGTGGTTCAACTGAACCCATAAGCTTGACCCTTGTGAAGTCACCACTTCTGCCCACTGCTTTAACAGCGTCATGTCTGTTTCATCTTCGACAACCACGTTGCCCGGTTCACCCAAAGCGCGTCGATCGATCATGACATTGCCGGTGATGAGCATGCCTATGCCTGACTCAGCCCAGCGGCGGTAGAGTTCAACCAGTTCTGATGTGGGATGGTTGTCGTAGGTGGCCAGGGCTTCGCTCATGGCGGATTTGGCCAGGCGGTTTGGTAGCACCATGCCACTGGGTAATTGCAGCGCTTGGTTCAGAAGGTTGGTTGTCATGGCAATGGATCCAGTGGTGAGGCTTAAAGCGCTTTGGCTTTTTCTCTGAGTTGAAATTTCTGTATCTTGCCAGTGGACGTTTTGGGAATGGCTTCGAAGACAAAGGTTCTTGGAACTTTGTAGGCCGCCAGCAAGGACTTGCAATGCGCTTTTAAGCTTTCGGCATCTCCAACGTGGCCAGCGTGAAGCTCGACAAAGGCCAGCGGTGTTTCGCCCCATTTGTCGTCGGGCTTGGCCACCACCGCGCAGGCCAGCACCGCAGGGTGGCGGTAGAGGGCATCTTCCACTTCAATGCTGCTGATGTTTTCGCCGCCTGAGATGATGATGTCTTTGTTGCGGTCTTTGATCTTCATATAGCCGTGGGCATCGATCACACCCAAGTCACCGGAATGGAACCAGCCGCCTTCAAAGGCTTGCGCTGTGGCGCGGGGGTTTTTCAAATACCCCTTCATGACGATGTTGCCGCGAAACATGATTTCACCCATGGTTTGCCCATCGGCGGGTGTATCAACCAAACTTTGCGAGTCTTTCAAGGCCATGCCTTCTTGCAAGGGATAGCGCACACCTTGTCGACCATTGAGCAAAGCTTGCTCGTCCAAACTTTGCTCAGACCAATCGTTGCGCTTGACGCACACCGATGCGGGTCCATAGACCTCGGTCAAGCCATAAACGTGTGTGATGTCAAAGCCTAGCTTGGCCATACCCTCCAACATAGAAGCAGGTGGGCTGGCACCGGCCACCATGCCTTTGACGTGGTGGCTGACCGCAGCTTGCAAGTCGGCGGGGGCTTGTATCAACAGGTTGTGAACCACGGGGGCCGCGCAGTAATGGTCTACGCGGTGGTCTGCCATGGCTTGCAAAATCAAAGTTGCGTCAATTTTGCGCAAACACACATGAACGCCCCCGAGCATGGCGACGGTCCAAGGGAAGCACCAGCCGTTGCAGTGAAACATCGGCAAGGTCCACAGGTAGCGGGCAAAGTTGGGCATGTGCCAAGTCACCGCGTTGCTGACAGCATTGAGGTATGCCCCTCGGTGGTGGGTGACCACGCCCTTGGGGTCGCCGGTGGTGCCAGAGGTGTAGCTGACTGCAATCGCGTCCCATTCATCGTGAGGGCCGCGCAGTTCTGCCAAGGGCGGGTGTTGTTTCAACCAAGCTTCGTATTCCTTGTCGCCAATGCGTTCACCTGCGCCGGTGTATTCGCTGTCGTCCACATCAATTACCAACACATGGCGTTGGTATTGGTTGTAAAGAATGTCCAGCACTTCCTTCATGGTGGCTGAGAATTCACGGTCAGTGATGAGAATGCTGGCCTCGCAGTGGTTCATCTGCCAAGCAATCAATGCAGCATCAAGGCGGGTATTGAGGGCGTGTAACACCGCATTCACCGCAGGTACGGCGTAATGTGCTTCCAACATCTCGGGGGTGTTGGAGAGCATCACGCTGACGGTATGTCCGCGCTGCACGCCTGCGCCCAGCAGTGCGTTGGCAAGTCTGGCGCTGCGCTCACGTATCTGCGCCCAGTTGTAGCAGCGTTGGCCGTGAATAACGGCGGTCAAGTCGGGGTAAATATCAGCGCTGCGCTCTAAAAAACTGACAGGCGACAGGGCCGCAAAATTGGCTGGCGTTTTGTCGAGGTCTTGCTCATAAATAGAGGGCATGGGCTTGCGTTGGCTTTAAGACCACCAAGGGTAAAAGTCAGGCATGTCGGTAGAGGCCTTCTCTTTGAACACAGGGGGACGCTTTTCGCGGAACGAGGCCACGCCTTCTTTGCCACTGGTTTGGCTGGCATAAAAAATGGCTAGCGAATCGACTTGGTGGGCTTTCAAGGGATGGTCTTGCGCGGCGTTGCGGTAGAGCATTTGCCGCGTCAAGGCGATGGCCACAGGGCTGTGCGCCACGATTTTCCGTGCGATTTTGTAGGCCTCTTCCAGCAAAGCGTCTGCAGGAAATACTGCTTTGACATAGCCCGCCGACAGCAGGGTGTCGGCATGGTGGATCTCACCGGTGTAGCACCACTCCAGCGCGGTTTGCAAGCCCACCAAGCGAGGCAAAAACCAGCTGGAGCAGGCTTCGGGTGTGATGCCAATTTTGTTGAACACAAAACCCACTCTTGCTTTTTCTGAGGCCAAGCGGATGTCCATGGCGCAGGTCATGGTGGCACCAATACCAACCGCCGCACCATTGATGGCGCCGATGATGGGTTTTTTGCAATCGAACATCGCCAAAGTGACTTTGCCACCCGAATCGCGTACCCCATCGACCATGGCGGGTTCATTCAGCTTGTCTTGCATGTCTTTGAGGGTGGGACGCAGCTGCTCGTTCAAGCCAAACACATTGCCCTCGATGCTCAAGTCCATGCCAGCGCAAAACGCTTTGCCTGCACCGGTGACCACAATCGCGGCCACAGCGTCATCGTCGCTTGCGCGATTGAAGGCGTGAATCAGTTCGTGCGACATCTCCACGGTGAACGCATTCATGTGGTCGGGGCGGTTCAAGGTGAGGGTGAGGATGTGGTCGGCTACCTCGTAGCGCAAGGTGGTGTAGTGGGTCATGGTGAAAAGGATTTAGGCAAGAGTGGACATGTCAATCACGAAGCGGTATTTCACATCGCTGTGCTGCATGCGTTCATAGGCTTGGTTGATGCCGTCCATGGGAATCATCTCAATATCGGACAAGATCTGGTGCTGGGCACAAAAGTCCAGCATCTCTTGGGTTTCTTGGATACCACCGACCAAGGAGCCGGCAATTTTTCGTCGACCCATGATCAGCGAACGCGCATTCAGTTCGGCATTCATGCCAATCGTGCCGACGATGCACATGGTGCCATCGACCTTGAGTAAGGGCAGGTAGACGTTGTAGTCGTGGTAGACCGGAATGGTGTTGAGCAAAAAATCAAATTGGTTGGCCATGGCTTGCATGGCGGCGGCATCGCTGGACAGCAGCACCCCATCGGCGCCTAAGCGCAGGGCGTCTTGCGCCTTGTGGGCCGAGCTGGTGATCATGGTGGTTTGAGCCCCCATGGCATGGGCAAACTTGATGCCCATATGGCCCAAGCCCCCCAAGCCGATCACGCCCACACGCATACCCGCTTGGATATTCCAATGTTTGAGCGGTGAATAGGTGGTGATGCCTGCGCACAGCAAGGGTGCAGCGCCTGCAAGGTCCAAGCCCTCTGGCATGCGCAGCACGAAATGCTCGTCCACCACAATGTGTTTGGAGTAGCCGCCATAGGTGAAGCCGCCGGGGTCAACGCTTGCCGCGTTGTAGGTGCCGGTGACGCCGTTAAGGCAATACTGTTCTAAATCCACTGCGCAAGAGCTGCAGGTATGACAAGAATTCACAAAGCAACCCACCGCCACTTTTTGACCGAGTTTGAATTTTTTGACGTCAGCGCCCACCGCATTGACCGTTCCCACAATCTCGTGGCCTGGGACCAGCGGGTAGTTGCTGCGCCCCCAATCGTTCTTGGCGAAATGCAAATCGGTGTGACACACGCCGCAAAAAGCAATATCGATGGCCACGTCTTTGGGGCCAATACTTCTGCGTTCTATGTGATGGGGGACCAAGTCTTGGTCAGAGGCGAGGGCTGCAAAACAGGAAGTGGTTGCCAAGGTAGTGCCCTTATAGAGTGAATGAGCTGTAAAAAAATTATAGCCATCACCTTTTAACGCTGAATGATCTCAGGCGTCAGTGCTTGTATGGCTTGGTAATTGGTTAAAAACACCCGGCCGTGTAAATGTTGCAAGAACTCCGTTTGGTTGAGCTTGTCCATCACCGGGCCTTTGATTTCCGAGAAGTGCAGGGCGATGCCCGAGTCTTTCAAGCGGCTGGCAATCGCCTCCAAGCTTTCCAAGGCACTGGCATCGATGTCATTCACAGCCGAGCATTGCAACAGCACATGTTCCAACGCAGGGCGGGCAGCTACCTCGGCGTTGATGCGGTCTTCCACACCCCTCGCATTCGCAAAGAACATGCTGGCGTCCACCCGCAGGCAGACCAGCTTGGGGCTGACCAACACATCATGACGGGTGACATTGCGGAAATGCTCAGTGCCCGGCACCAGACCGACGGTGGCGATGTGGGGGCGGCTGGCTCTGAACAAAAACAGCGCCAAGGACACCACCACACCCATGACCAAACCGCTTTCCACACCCACCAGCAGCGTGGCGAGCAAAGTTGTGGCGACAGCAATGAAGTCGAGTTTGGAAAAGCGCCAAGTGGATTTCAAAATCCCAAAGTCCACCAGCGACAACACCGCCACGATGATGGTTGCCGCCAAGGTGGCTTGTGGCAGGTAATACAGCGCAGGCGTTAATAACAGCGAGGCCAAGGTGATGCCCACCGCGGTGTACACACCGGCTGCGGGGGTGACCGCACCGGCGTCAAAGTTGACCACCGAACGCGCAAAACCACCGGTGACGGGAAAGCCGCCTGTGAAGGCCGCAGACAAATTGCTGGCCCCCAAGGCCACCAGTTCTTGGTCGGGTTCAATGCGTTGGCGGCGTTTGGCGGCCAAGGTTTGACCCACCGACACCGACTCCACAAAGCCCACCACGCTGATGAGCAAGGCTGGCACCAGCAGTTCTTGCCACAAAGCCAAATCCCACAGCGGCGCGGTGAGGGGTGGCAAGCCTTGCGGCACCGTGCCCACCAACTTCATGCCAAGGCCCTGCCAGTCGAGTGACCAAGCCAAGAGGGTGGTCAAGGCAATCGCTACCACCGGGCCTGCCTTGGCCAGCACATCGGCCAGCTTGGGTTTCAAACCCGCTGAGATGAGCAAAGGCTTCAAACCCTTGCGCACCCAAAACAAAAACGCTGTGGCGGCGATGCCCACACCCAGCGTCAGTAAATGAATGTTCGAGGCTTGGTGCAGCAGCGAAGACAAGAGCTCCACAAAGTTGTGACCCTCGGCTTTCACGCCCATGATGGTTTTCATTTGGCTCAGCGCAATCAACAAGCCCGACGCCGAGATGAAACCCGAGATGACCGGGTGGCTCAAGAAATTGGCCAAGAACCCCAAGCGCAACAAACCCATGATGAGCAACATACCGCCTGACAAAAACGCCAAGGTGATGGCCACTTGCCAATAGGCGTGTGTACCAGCAGCGGCGTGTTCTGCCACCGCTGCGGCAGTCATCAGCGACACCACGGCCACAGGGCCTACTGCCAACACACGGCTGCTGCCCAAGACCGCATACAACAAGAGCGGCGCCACGCTGGCATACAAACCCACCTCGGGCGGCAGCCCCGCCAGCAAGGCATAGGCCAAGCTTTGCGGGATCAGCATGATGGTGACGATGAGGGCGGCCACCGCGTC
>JAIXYA010000077.1 GCA_027490485.1 Comamonadaceae bacterium | reverse complement strand
GCGGACTGAAAGGGAATATTCGAATTGATGCCACGAATCACAAAACCATTGAGGGCATCCCGCATCTTGGCAATCGCATCATTGCGATCGCGGCCATGCACAATCAATTTTGCAATCATCGAGTCGTAGTGGATAGGAATTTCACCACCCTCTTGAACACCAGTGTCCACTCTCACCCCAAACAAGTTCTCTGTATTTGCTTGGTGCATTGAAGTGGGCGGAGGTTGGAATCGAATCAATCGACCCGTTGAAGGCAAGAAATTCCTGAATGGATCTTCTGCATTGATTCGACACTCAATAGCCCAACCATCTCGGCGAACATCAGATTGCGCAAATGGGATTTTTTCTCCAGCAGCAACACGGATCATCCACTCCACCAAATCCAACCCAGTGATGCACTCCGTCACAGGATGCTCAACCTGCAGGCGCGTATTCATCTCGAGAAAATAAAAACTCTGATCCTTGCCCACAACAAATTCAACCGTCCCAGCGCTTTGGTATTTGACCGCCTTGGCAAGCGCAACTGCTTGCTCGCCCATCGCTTGTCGGGTTTCGTCGCTGATGAATGGCGAAGGCGCCTCTTCAATCACCTTTTGATGTCGGCGCTGAATAGAACACTCTCGCTCATTTAAAAATAAAACATTACCGAATGCATCGCCAAGCAATTGAATTTCAATATGCCGTGGTTCTTCTACAAATTTTTCAATAAAGACGCGGTCATCGCCAAAGCTGTTTCTCGCCTCGTTACGGCATGAGGTAAATCCCTCATGCGCCTCTTTGTCGTTAAAAGCCACCCGCAATCCCTTGCCACCGCCGCCTGCACTGGCCTTGATCATGACGGGATAGCCAATATTTTTAGCAATCTCAACAGCTTTTTCGGGGCTCTCTATGGCTTCATTAACGCCTGGAATCGTATTGACATTCGCAAGTGCAGCCAATTTTTTAGAGGCGATTTTGTCTCCCATCGCCGCAATCGCCTCATGTTTGGGCCCAATGAAGACGATCGAATTTTCTTCACACCGACGAGCAAAATCTTCGTTTTCGCTGAGGAAGCCATAGCCTGGGTGAATGGCTTGAGCGCCTGTTTTTTTGGCAGCTGAAATAATCACGTCGCCCAAAAGATAGCTTTCACGACTTGGTGCTGGACCAATGCAAACTGACTCATCCGCCAAAGCAACATGACGGGCATTTTTATCCGCTTCAGAATAAACAGCGACGGTAGAGATACCCATGCGCTTTGCAGTCGCAATCACACGACAGGCGATTTCGCCTCTGTTGGCAATTAAAATTTTGGTGAACATTGCTTTTCCTAAATCTTTAAAGTGGAATGTTGCCGTGCTTGCGCCACGGATTCTCAATTTTTTTGTCTTTCAACATCACCAAAGAACGGCACACCCTTTTGCGGGTTTCGCTGGGAAGAATAACGTCATCAATAAAGCCTCTTGCACCGGCCACGAAAGGATTTGCAAATCTGGCTTTGTATTCCGCTTCTTTCAATGCCAATTTCTCAGGGTCACCCTTGTCTTCGCGGAAAATAATTTCAACCGCACCTTTGGCACCCATTACAGCAATTTCCGCATGGGGCCAAGCAAAATTGACGTCACCCCTTAAATGCTTAGAAGCCATCACGTCATAAGCACCGCCATAGGCCTTGCGGGTAATGACAGTAATCTTTGGCACAGTGCATTCTGCATACGCGTACAAAAGCTTTGCCCCATGCTTTATGATGCCGCCAAATTCTTGAGAGGTACCGGGCATGAAGCCAGGGACATCGACGAAAGTAATCACAGGGATATTGAAAGCATCGCAAAAGCGAACGAATCTGGCGGCTTTGATACTGCTTTTGATATCCAAGCATCCAGCCAATACCAAAGGTTGATTAGCGACAATCCCCACGGTTTGCCCCGCCATTCTTGCAAAGCCAATCAAGATATTTTTTGCATAGTCTGGTTGTAGCTCAAAGAAATCCCCGTCATCCACTGTTTTGAGAATGAGTTCCTTCATGTCGTAAGGCATATTGGGGTTATCGGGAACCAAGCTGTCTAAGCTTGTGTCTATTCGCTCTGCAGGATCCCCACTTGGGCGCACAGGCGGTTTCTCACGGTTATTCAAAGGAAGGTAGTTGTACAAACGCCTAAGCATCAAAAGTGCTTCAACATCGTTATTGAAGGCCATATCAGCCACGCCACTTTTGGTCGTGTGCGTTGTGGCACCGCCTAAATCTTCTGCACTGACTTCTTCATGCGTCACGGTCTTCACGACTTCTGGACCGGTGACAAACATATAGGAGCTGTCCTTGACCATAAAGATGAAGTCGGTCAGCGCTGGAGAATACACAGCGCCACCTGCAGAGGGACCCATGATCATGCTGATCTGGGGAACCACGCCACTGGCCATGACGTTACGCTGAAACACCTCTGCATAGCCACCTAAAGACGCAACGCCTTCTTGAATACGTGCACCACCTGAATCATTCAAGCCGATCACGGGTGCGCCCACCTTCAACGCTTGGTCCATGATCTTGCATATCTTTTCGGCATGTGACTCAGATAAAGCACCACCATAAACGGTGAAGTCTTGACTGAACACAAAGACAAGTCGACCATTGATCATGCCGTAGCCAGTGACTACACCATCGCCAGGGATTTTGTTGGCTTCCATGCCGAAATCCACACAACGATGCTCGACAAACATATCCCACTCTTCAAAGGTTCCTTCGTCTAACAAAATCTCTAAGCGCTCACGGGCGGTCAACTTACCTTTAGCATGCTGCGCAGCAATTCTTTTCTCACCGCCACCCATTCTGGCTGCGGCTCTTTTTTCTTCGAGTTGATGAATAATGTCTTGCATGAATCTACCTTTGAAATGTATTTTTTCTTAGAGCAATTTTAATTTTTTTCCTACAAGGCCAATAATTCACGGGCAGCTGTAGAGGCAGCGATACGACCATTGAGTACGTCTTGCTCTAAAGTAGTCAAACGCGCAGCTACTTTGGGATTTTGAGTGAAAGCTGCCCTGAGTCCAGTTTGAATCAATTCCTGAAGCCACATCAATGACTGTGACTGCCTTCGGTTTTGCCATTCGCCACTTGCCATTTGGCGTTGTTTGAAGTCAGCGACGACAGACCAAAAATCAGAAACGCCAGTTCCAGACAAAGCCGACAACCTAAGCGCTTTGGGATGCCACTTGGTGGCAGCCGCCATAGCGTGTGCATGTCCTGCCAGCAAATGAAAAGCACTTTCAATGAAGGCTTGGGCTTGTGAGGCGGCGTTTTCATCTAAGTCAGACTTGTTGATCAGAACCACATCGGCAATTTCCATGATCCCTTTTTTAATCGCCTGCAGGTCATCGCCAGCATTGGGCAGTTGCATAACGACAAACATATCAGTCATTCCCGCGACTGTTGTTTCGCTTTGTCCAACGCCCATGGTCTCAACGATAACGATATCGTAACCAGCAGCTTCACACAAAAGAATGCACTCGCGGGTCTTTTCAGCGACACCGCCTAAAGTCCCGCTGCTTGGACTGGGTCGGATAAAAGCAGAAGGGTTGTTAGATAACAGTTCCATTCGGGTTTTGTCTCCCAAGATCGAACCGCCAGATAGACTGGAAGAGGGATCGACTGCTAAAACAGCCACCTTGTGACCCTGAGTGATTAACCACAGACCTAGATTTTCAATCAGCGTGGATTTACCTACGCCAGGTACGCCACTCAGTCCAATTCGCATCGAATTTCCCGTGTGCGGAAGCAGCTGGGTCAATAGCTGATCGGCTTCCTGACGGTGATCTTGGCGTGTCGACTCCATCAATGTGATGGCTTTTGCTAATGCACGTCGTTTAGGCAGAGCCTCGCCATGGATTAAATCCGGAAAAGTCCGCGCAAAATCATTCATGAGAACTCAGAGTTATTTTTGAACTTGCACAGCTTGCTCGATGTGCTTGAGCACATCACGTGCACTGACGGGAATAGGGGTGCCTGGTCCGTAAATTCCTTTCACACCAGATGCATAGAGAAATTCATAATCTTGTTTGGGAATCACACCGCCTACAAACACAATGATGTCTTGCGCTCCTTGTTTCTTCAATTCCTCAATGATGGCAGGCACCAAGGTTTTGTGCCCAGCTGCCAGCGTAGAAACGCCCACGGCGTGGACATCATTTTCAATTGCCTGTCGAGCGCATTCCTCTGGTGTTTGAAAGAGTGGACCAATATCCACATCAAAGCCCAAATCGGCAAACGCGGTAGACACCACTTTAGCGCCACGGTCGTGTCCATCTTGACCCAGCTTAGAGATCATCACACGCGGTCTTCTGCCTTGCTTGCTTGCAAACATGGCAATATCGTCTTTGAGTTGATTCCAATATTCCATGGTGTCCCCCTCGTGGCCGCTGTCATAGGCTGCGGCATAAATGCCGCTTACCTTTTGCGTATCTGCCCTGTGGCGACCGAATACCTTTTCAAGCGCTTCGCTCACCTCGCCCACAGTTGCTCGTAATCGTATTGCCTTTATCGAGAGATCCAGCAGGTTCCCATCGCCATTTTGAGCTGCCTTGGTTAGCGCATCTAAGGCAAGCGCCACAGCGTTTGAATCTCTGCTGGCCTTGATACTGTTAAGCCGATCAATTTGACTCAATCGCACTTTCACGTTGTCGATGTCTCTAACCTCTACAGAATCTTCATGCGCAAGTTTGTATTTGTTGACGCCCACAATCACGTCTTGTCCAGAGTCAATTCGTGCTTGCTTGTCCGCCGCTGCAGCTTCAATTTTCAATTTTGCCCAGCCTGAACCAACCGCCTTGGTCATGCCGCCCATGGCATTGACTTCTTCAATGATTTTCCATGCTTCGTCAGCCATTTCTTGGGTGACTTTTTCCATCATGTAGCTGCCAGCCCATGGATCAATCACGTTGGTGATGTGGGTTTCCTCTTGAATGATCAATTGGGTATTTCTAGCAATACGAGACGAAAACTCAGTTGGCAATGCAATGGCCTCATCAAAACTGTTGGTGTGCAAACTTTGGGTGCCGCCAAAAACTGCGGCCATGGCTTCAATGGTAGTTCGCACGATATTGTTGTAGGGGTCTTGCTCCGTTAAGCTCCAACCAGAGGTCTGACAATGGGTGCGTAACATCAAGCTTTTGGGGCTTTTTGCGCCAAAGTCTTGCATGATTCGGCACCACAACAACCTTGCTGCCCGCATTTTGGCAATCTCAAGGTAGAAATTCATACCTATCGCCCAAAAAAACGATAAGCGCGGCGCAAATGAATCAACAGCCAAACCCTTGGCTAAAGCTGTTCTGACATATTCTTGCCCATCCGCCAAAGTCAGAGCGAGCTCTAGTGACTGATTGGCACCAGCCTCCTGCATGTGATAGCCGCTGATGCTGATGGAATTGAATTTCGGCATGTGCTGCGCGGTGTAGGCAATGATGTCGCCCACAATTCTCATACTGGGTTCTGGTGGATAGATATACGTATTTCGCACCATGAACTCTTTGAGAATATCGTTCTGAATCGTTCCACTCAGCTTCTCTTGGCTCACGCCCTGCTCCTCAGCCGCTACGACATAGCCAGCTAGAACGGGTAAGACTGCGCCATTCATCGTCATGGAAACAGAGACTTTGTCTAGAGGAATTTGATCAAACAAAATCTTCATGTCTTCGACAGAGTCAATCGCCACACCCGCTTTGCCCACATCGCCCATCACCCTTGGGTGATCAGAGTCATAGCCTCTGTGTGTGGCCAAATCGAAAGCAACCGAGACGCCCTGTCCCCCGCCTGCCAAAGCTTTTCTGTAAAAAGCATTGGACTCTTCTGCGGTTGAAAAACCCGCATATTGACGAATGGTCCAAGGCCGAACGGCATACATGGTTGCCTGCGGGCCTCTGAGGTAAGGCGCAAAACCTGGCAAGGTGTCTGTATGCAAAAGACCTTGCAGATCTTTGGCTGTGTACAAGGGCTTGATGGAAATACCGTCAGGTGTATTCCAATTCAAACCCAAAAGATCTGAATTCGGGGAAGATTGTTGGGCAGCATCAGACCATTGCTGCAAAGATGATTCAGGATAAAACGATTTTGCTTGGCTCATAATAAAAATCAATTCTTGACACAATCCGCAAAGTAATGGGTTTTACCCTGATCGTCCTTTACTTCAACG
>JAIXYA010000046.1 GCA_027490485.1 Comamonadaceae bacterium | reverse complement strand
GTGAAGCTGAACTTGATGGCCTTGCTGACTTAATGTCCACGCCATGAGGCGACCCATCAAGCCTGCCCCTAAAACCACACAGTGCTCAGAAGCCATCAAAGCCCTGCCTTTACAAGACGGGTCACCTTGACCTGACGATAATCCCACCCATGAACACTGCTGCCCATGCCCATTACCCCCGTGTCTTGACCATCGCTGGATCTGATTCTGGCGGCGGTGCAGGCATACAAGCCGATTTGAAAACCTTTGCTTCGCTTGGTTGTTACGGCATGACCGCCATCACCGCTTTGACCGCACAAAACACCTTGGGTGTGCAAGCGATTCAATCGCTGCCTGCTGCTTTTTTGAAAACACAGTTGCAATCCGTGTTGGACGATATTGGGGTGGATGCCGTCAAAATTGGCATGCTGCACTCCCCCGAGGTGGTCGAGGTGGTGGCGTGGGCGATTGACCATTACCAGCTTAAGCGGGTGGTGTTGGACCCAGTGATGGTTGCCACCAGCGGCGACAAATTGATCGCCGATGAAACTGTTGCTGTGTTGGTGCAGGAGTTGTTTCCTCGGGTTCAACTCATCACGCCCAATTTGGATGAGGCCGCTTTGCTCTTGGGCAGACCCGTGCCAAACGAGGCGGCTTTGTCTGTGGCCTGTGCGGATTTGCAGGCCATGGGCGCTGTATCGGTGCTGCTCAAGGGGGGGCATTTGCAAGGCGAGGATGTCGTCGACGTTCTTTTGTTGGCTGATGCCAGCACGTATACCCTGCGCAGCAAACGCATCAGCAGCCAAAATGTGCACGGCACCGGCTGCACCCTGTCCTCTGCGATTGCCAGTCACTGGGCGCTTGGGCTTGATTTGACCGAGGCTGTGGTGCAGGCCCGCAGCTATATTTTGGCGGCCATCCATGCGGGGGCAAGCGTGACCACTGGTCGAGGTCACGGCCCTTTGAACCATGGCTTTGCCCCCAAAACTATGCATGTGCTGCGTCATCCTTAGCTGGGTTTGCGCGGGTCAACCAAGCCAAGCTAAGGCTGACTGCCAAACTGGGCAGAGCAGACCCCCACTGGGGCGTGAATTGCCCTGACAAATGGAACACTGCAATGCCAATCAGCCATATCAATGCAGGCAACAGGTAGATGCTGCGTGACGCATTGGCAGCAGGTGCTCTTCCAGCCCGACCCAAAATCACGCCGTACAGCGGAATAAAGACGGAGCTCAGCATCAGCAAAAACGGCTCTAGGCTGTGCATTGGCAAGACAATGGCCAGCAAGGTGCATCCGACTGCGATCAGCAATCCCCATTGTTTGATGGACCAACGGCTGAATAAGCTGTGGCTATTGAGCGAGGCCGAATACACATCGCCATAGGCGTTGTCCAACTCGTCTATCAAAATCAAACCAAGCGCCAACAAGCCGCCTTGGGCCAGTAACAAGGTGCTGACCAAGTTGATGTCTGGCGAAGAAACACTCACCACCAAAACGCCAAGTGAGTAGCACCAGATATTGGCAAGCGCGTAACCCAGCCAAGTGGCAGACATGGCGGTACGGCTATTTTTGCCGTGACGCGCATAGTCTGCGACCAAGGGCAACCAAGAGACTGGCATGGCGATCACCAAGTCGATGGCGGACAAAAACCCCATGCTGTTATTGCCAGGCCTGTTCCAAAAAGCAGAAACATCTTGGGTTTGCAAAACACCCAGGAATTGCCAAGTCAACCACGCCAGTGACATGACCACCAACGGCAAGCCAAACCGGCTCACAAAACTTCGCACCAAACCCAGCATGGAGCTGGCCATGAGCAAAGTCAAAATACTTCCCCAAAAAACCGTCGCCATGACCAAATAGTTACCAGACCAACCCATGTGTTGTTCCCCCATGGCGAGGGTGCCTTCGCGCATGATGACCAACTCGAAAGATGTCCAGCCCACCAGTTGAATGACGTTGAGCACAATGGGAAGCTTGGCGAAGCCACTGCCGTAGACCTGGTGCATCAAACCCGCGCTGGACAGACCTGTGTCGCAGCCCAATTTGGCTACCCAGGCCACCAAACCCGAGCCAAGCAGGGAACCCAAAAAAATAGCCAACAAGGCATCTTGTGTGCCCATGGCTGGTACCAAATAGGCACCAATTTGTATGACCAAAAGTCCCACACCAAGACTGAACCACAAAGAGGCGTGACTGAAGCCGGTGAAGACCCGCTCGGATGCCGCCACTGGGGCCAAGACAGAGTTAGTCGGAGGGTGAGTTGACGCCATTGATGTCTTTCAAAAAATGGCAGTTCGGCGCGGTAGTTTTAGCCGTGCTTCCCTGCGCGAGGATTACCTCATCAGGTTCAAAGGGACTTTCTCAGCCTTGGTCATATAAAAGACCTCAGCACCCCTAGCGGCTTGTTGTTAACAAGTGAGGGGCATTATGCACCGACCCTTGTATGGCCCAGTCTAGAAAGAATGATTTAGGGGTACTAAGGGGGTAAATTTTGATCATCAACCTATTGAATGTGATCAAAAAACCTGTAACGGCAAGAACTTCCGGCGAATTGCTTATGTAAATTGAACTTTCACTTTTAAACTGCTAACTGACAAAAATGCTTTCATTAAAGGTAGTTTTATGGAAAAGTTCAAATATATTAATTATTCTTTGGTGTTTGCAATGCTGGTTTTGGGGGGATGTGCAACCAAACCTAACCCATTAGAAAAGCAAATGCAGCAGAAAGAAGCGTTGAAAAAGCAACAAGATGCTGAAATTCAACAAAAAATCTAAGAACTGACTGCCACTTTGGATGAGCAAAGCGAAAAACTGAAAGCGGTGGAAACCTTGGTTGAAGCCAAGCCCTTGGTGGACCGTCGCTCACAGGACAAACAAGATGAAGCAGAACGTGAATCAGAGGGTCAAAAAGTGGTGCAGAGCACGATCAGCAAAGTGCCTGCATGGTTTCTGAATACAGAGTCTTCCCCTGACTTCATTTACGCAAATGCCACTGAAAATTCAGCTGATCTTCAGCTTTCCATTGATATGGCGATGTTGTCCGGCAAGCGCCAACTCGTCCAGATTCTTGGCGAAATGGTTTCCTCCCGCATGACAGACTTTGCAGCTCAAAGCGGTAATACACAAGACGGCGCTGTGAACAAAGAGGTAGAGCGAGTGACGAAAAGTGTGGTGGCAGATGTCCAACTGGGTGGCTACCAAAGAGAAAAAATTGAAGTGCTTCCCAATGGCAAAACCTTTCGTGCCTATGTACGTTTGAGCTATTCCACAGCGGATTTGAAGCGCATCATGGCCAAGGAAATGCAAAAGACCGAGGTGCTCAATACCAAGATTCGCCGCACCAAGGCCTTTGAAGAGCTGGAAAAAGAGATTGAATTGTCCAGAGAGTTAAAAACCAAAAATCGCTCACGCCAAGACGCAGAGTAATTTGCATGAAGGGGTGGCCTAACCGTAAGGGTGATGTATGAAGTTGGCAGCGTTAGCAGTGTCTTTGCTTGTGGCGGTGATTGCTACGGTTGGGTCGTTGTTGTCGCAAACATCTCGGTCCAGCGTCGCCTCCGACATCTTGGTGCTTGAACTCAGTCAAAAAATTCAAGACCAAGATGCCAAGTTAAGCAAAACCGAGGAGGCTTTGCGACAACTTCATGGCGATAAGTCGGGGCTTGTTCCGCCTGCGACTGAGGGGTCGCGCCATCTTTCTCGGGTTGCTCATTTACAGACCAAAATGCGGCAAGTTGACAGCGAAGACTATCGGCTTGGCTTGCTCCATGATCAGTTGGTGAAAGAGCAAGAGCGGCTTGACGGTTGGCAAAAAGAATCAGATTTGTCTAAACATCGCTTGGACCAAGATGAAAAGGTCTTGGGGCTGGAAGTCATGGCCAAGGCAGTAGACGACAGGCAGCTCACCAAACCCCAAGCGCCTCAGCTCACGGCTGTGGTTGCGCCTAAGGCCCACAAGCTTGCGGTGGATTTACACGGGGAAACGCCTTTCGAGTTTCCTCAATCCACAGTTCATGCCACGCCAGATTACGCCTCGTTGCAAGGCAGGCATACGCAGCTTCAAGCTGAGCGCAAACAATGGGCTTTGGACAAGCAGGCCTTGGTGCAAGCCAAGTCGCAGCTTAAAAGCCAGTTAGCCAAGTACAACAACGAGTTTCGCTTGGCAACAAGGAACCGTGAAAAACTCGAAGCCGAAGTCAGAGCCTTGAAAAACCAAGGTCTGGCTTTGAGAGCAAAGTCATGATTCGCTTTCCTTGGATGTGTCTTGCAAGCCTGGGCTTGGTCTGTGTTTCTTTGGCGTCGGCTCAAGACACTTTGCCCACTTGCAGGGGAGCCGACGTCAGCAGATGGCACAACTGTCGCGGTATTTTGGATGAAGCAGAGTTTTCCTATGCAGGCGACTTTCGAAACGGTAAGTTTGAAGGCAGGGGGATTCTTGAATTCACAGGCGAAAAATACCAAGGCGACCTCTACCAAGGCGAATTCAAATCGGGCTTGAAGCACGGGTTCGGTGTTTATTTTTTCTCCAATGGCGAAAAATATGCAGGCCATTATGTGAACGGTATGCGCCACGGCTTTGGCACCTACACTTTTACTAACGGCCGTGCGCCACTTTCAGGTTTATGGTCCAACAACCAGTGGACTGGAAAAGCCTCCCCCGTCAGCGAAGAACGGGCAGAGCAAAAAAAAACAGTAAACCCCTAGCGCTTGACTCAACTGCTTATGAGATGAAGCCCCGTGGCAACAGCATGACCACCCCCGATATGGCGGTGTTGATCATTGGGATAGAGACTTACCAAGGTTTGAACAAGGCGCTTTACGCCGCCAATGACGCCAATTTATTCCATGATTTGATGCGCGACGGTATGGGTGTTCCACCCGAGAACATCAAGCTATTGAGCAATCACAAAGCCACCCGCAGCGATATTTTGTCTGCCCTGAAATTTTGGTTACCTGCGCAGGTCAAGGCGGGTAAGACCCATGTGTATATTTTGTTCAGTGGGCATGGCTTGACCTCTGACGAGGACGCCCAAAAATACTGGTTACCCTTTGATGTCAACAAAGAATTGTTGGCAGAAACTGCGGTCAGCGAAAAATGGGCACTGGCAGAGTTGCAAAAATTACAGGCTAAATCCATCACGATTTTTCTGGACAGTTGTTACAGCGGTTTGGCGAGAAAAGGCGAGTCACTCGACCCCCAAGCACGTGGTATCCAGTTCAAATCGGCGCTGACCCCCTTGCCGTCCAATGTCACCATGGTCAGTGCATCAGCTGCCAACCAAACCGCGTTGGCTTCCGACGACTTTAAGCAAGGCATCTTCAGCTATTTCTTGGTCAGAGGCCTTGCGGGCCAAGCCGATACCGATGGCAATCAACGCGTGACCCAAGGTGAATTGATTGATTACCTGTCGCAGAGGGTAGACAAAAAAGCCATGTCCATGAACCGACGACAGCAACCGCAGTTGATGGGGGACAGACAAAGGGCGGTCTTCCCATGAGGCTGGCCAGCAGCTGCAGCTTGACCGGTTTTGCCGGGCTTGCCTGCCTGTTTATTGCACTGTCGCAAGGCGTGGTTCATGCGGTGGTGCTAGACACCCATGGTGAATACCATTTCGGCCCTGAAACCTCCCGCAATCAGGCTTGTCACTTGGCTGCTGAGCGAGCCAAAGTCAATGCGTTGAGTTTGGTCGTGGGTGAGCAAATCAGCTCGGAAGAAAAACTCACCTGCCAGCAAAGCACGGGGCGTGACAGTACCGCTTCTTGCGAGATGAACAAAAACACCTGGGTTTTTCTGGATGGCAATATCCGCACCGCTGAAAAAGTGTCTGAGACTGTGAAGGTTCTTGATGGGGCCAGTGTTTGCAAAGTGACCATGGTGGTGGACATTGCCAACCCCAAAACCAAGACCAACGCTTATTTTGATGTCAAGGTCTCACTCAATAAGAAAAATTATCGCTAGGGCGAAGCCATCCAAATTGAATTGCAGCCCAGTGCGCCTATGTATGTCAGCATTTTTGCTTGGTATCCCCATTTGGACGGGGAAAACATGGCTCAAATATTTCCCAATCAATTTGATACCAACAACCACATAACTTCATTCACCCGCATCCCCAGCCATCAGGCTAAGCAGTCGTATGTCTTAGAGTCTTTTTGGCAGCCGTCCTACCCCAATAGCAAAGAGGTGGTGGATGAATGGTTGATTGTGGTGGGCACACTCAAACCCGTTACTTGGCAATCCAATTACAACCTCAAGGGTTTCAAAGAAAAGCTGTCTGAAATCCCCATGAACGAGCGACGGGTGGTACGGAAAAACTATTTTCAGCTGCGCTAGGCTGAGGGGTCTGCCACACCTAAGAGCTTGTGCAGGCGGGGTGAGGCTGTGGTGTACTCAAGCGCTATTTTTTGACCTGGGTAAACCAATTCGGCCACCCCATACGCGGCCAAGGTGGCCTCATGGAAGCCACTGACGATGAGCTTGCGTTTGCCTGGGTAGGTGTTGACATCCCCCACAGCAAAAATACCAGTCACACTGGTGGCAAAGTTCTCCGTGTTGACCTTGATTTGTTTTTTCTGCATATCCAAGCCCCAGTCGGCAACGGGGCCCAACTGCGGCGACAAACCCTCCAGCACCCACAGTTGGTCATAGGCAATGTTTTCTGTGTGTTCATCGGGGCTCGCCAATGACAGGTGTGACTGCGACAGGCTTTGAATTTGACCCACTTTGAATTGAATCTGCCCCTCTTTGACCGCTTGGTCAAAGGCGGCCAGCAACTTGTCTTCAACGTCAAGTTTGTCTCTGCGGTAAACCAAGGTCAGGCTAGCAGTTTGTTGGGCCAAACCAGCCAAGGCCGCTTGCACCGCCTCTTCGCCGCCACCATAAATGACGATGTGTTGTTGGGCCAGGTTTTCAGTGGGGGCATAAAAAACCTGCTGGCCTTCCCATGGCGATAAGTCCAGTTGCGCTAATTTGCGCGGCATGAAGGCGCCCACTCCTGCTGCGATGACCATGGTTTTGCCAAGAAAGGCTTGACCGGCGGAGGTCGTGGACAGCCAACGAGCGTCTGCTTGCTGCTCTATCGAGGTGACTTGCTGGCCAAGGTGAAATTGCGCTTTGAAGGGAGCCGCTTGGGCCAACAACGTATCCACCAGTTCTCGCCCTGTGCTTCGAACAGTGCCGGGGATGTCGTAAATGGGTTTGTCTGCATACAAAGCCACGCATTGACCGCCTGGGTAGGGCAGGGCATCCACGACGTGGCAGCTGATTTCTAGCAGGCCCAACTCAAAAATCAGAAACAGCGCTGCGGGTCCAGCGCCAATGACCAAGCAATCGGTTTCAATAGGGGAGGTTTTCAAGGTGCCGACACCTTGCCTGATCAACGCTGCAGTTCGGACAATTTGTCGGTCTTGTCTTTCCAGTCATCCGCATCCGCCATGGGGGCTTTGCGTTTGGTGATGCTGGGCCAGCCGCTGCGGGCCAGTTCGACATTGAGCTTGATCATGTGCATTTGGTCTGCAGGCACATCTTCTTCTGCATAAATGGCGTTGACGGGGCATTCGGGGATGCACACAGCGCAATCGATGCATTCATCGGGGTCGATGGTTAAAAAATTGGGGCCTTCGCGAAAACAGTCAACGGGACAAACATCGACGCAATCTGTGTATTTGCAACGGATACAGGCTTCGGTAACTACGTGGGTCATGATGAGAAATCGAGAAAGGCTAATGAGAAGGTATGAGGCATTTTAGGGTAAAGAATGGCTCAGCCTAGAACCATGACCGCAGCAGATGTTTTATGGCTTGCCGTGTCGACCAAGACCATGGAGCCCAGCGTGCGGGAACGGCCATAGGGCAAGGTCAACAAGGGCTGTTGGAAACTCAGTTGCACACGGCCTATGGCGTTGGCCGGCAGCTCGCTGGCAGGCAAACTTTCCAAGCTGTGGATATCGAGCCGGTCGGTGATGCTTGCCACTTTGGCTTTGACCCATTGGTGACCATGCAAAGCCCAATACACACGACCAGCCACCAAGGGCTCGTCATCCAACCAAGCAACGGTGACATCGAGTTGCTTGCTGGGCTGCAAGCTGTTTTGGCTTGAAACCAACCAGTCGCCGCGGGACAAATCCACTTCGCGGTCCAGCACCATGCCTGCGCTGTGACCTGCGCTGACGGATGTGGGCAGGCGAACCGCTGTCAACACTTCTTTCACCACAGCTTGCTGGCCGCTGGGGAAAACGCGTACTTCGTCGCCCACTTGGGCAACACCGGTGGCCACAGGCCCCCAATAAACACGGCGTCCTTGGCTGGTGGTGGCACTGTCATGAAATTTTTCGACCCACTGCACTGCAAAGCTCAGCTCTGCCTCTTCATCGCTGGGGGTGACGGGGACGTTTTCCAGCAGGCTAAGCAGGCTTGGGCCGCTGTAGCCACACCAATCTGGCAGGGTGGTGACCACGTTCCAGCCTTTCAGGGCTGACATAGGAACCATGGCGTGGATATCGATGGCTGCCTCGTCAGCAAAACGCTGCAAGGCTTGCGCGATATGCATGAAGGCCAGTTCGGGCTTGTCAACCGCGTCAAGTTTGTTGATGGCAAAAATGATGGTCGGCACCCGCAGCAACTTGAGCAACAGACTGTGCCTGCGGGTTTGGGGCAACAGGGCCAGATCGGCAGATTGCCAATCCACTTTGGTGGCGTCCACCAGCACCACAGCCGCATCGGCGCTGGATGCCGCTGTCACCATATTGCGGGTGTACTGCTCGTGGCCTGGGGCGTCGCCAATGATGAACTTTCGATGCTCAGTGCTGAAATAGCGGTAGGCCACATCGATGGTGATGCCTTGCTCGCGTTCAGCCGACAAACCGTCGGTGAGCAGGGCCAGATCGGTTTCGCCTTGGCGTTGCACACCGGCCAAGTGGTCTTGTAAAACCGCTTTGGTGTCAACCAGCAAGCGACCAATCAGGGTGGATTTGCCATCATCCACCGAGCCACAGGTGATGAATTTCAGGGCGGGGCGTGTAGCGGTGCTGATCATCAGAAATAACCTTCTTTTTTGCGTTTTTCCATGGAGGCGTCTGAAGTTTGATCGTCCATGCGGGTGGCACCGCGTTCGCTGATGTCAGCCGCCAGTGTTTCAATCACGATGTCTTCGGGGGTAGCGGCGGTGCTTTCCACGGGGCAGGTACAGGTGATGTCACCCACGGTGCGAAAACGCACTTGGCGCTGCACCACTTCTTCACCAGCTCGTGGAGGCGTGAGCTCAGTCACCGGCACCAAGAGACCTTTGCGGTCCACCACATCTCGCTGGTGGGAATAGTAAATAGAGGGCAAGGCAATGGCTTCACGTGCAATGTATTGCCACACATCCAGCTCGGTCCAGTTGCTGATGGGGAAGACACGGAAATGCTCGCCAGGCTGCAGCTTGGTGTTGAACAAGTTCCACAACTCTGGACGCTGCGATTTGGGTTGCCACTGGCCAAAGCTGTCGCGGTGGCTGAAGATGCGTTCTTTGGCACGGGCTTTTTCTTCATCGCGCCTAGCGCCTCCCATCAAAGCATCGAAGCGGAATTCTTCGATGGCTTCTAGCAAGGTCACCGATTGGTGGGCATTACGTGGCTCGTCAGGGCGGGACAAACGTACCGTGCCGCGTTTCATCGAGTCTTCCACACTTCGCACAATGAGTTCGGCACCCAGCTCTTTGGCGCGGCTGTCGCGGAAATCCGTGACCTCGCTGTAGTTGTGACCGGTGTCAATCATCAGCAGTGGGTAGGGTATGCGTCCAATGCCAAAAGCTTTCTCGGCGCACTTGAGCATGACCAAAGAATCTTTACCACCGGAAAAAAGCAGGGTGGGGCGCTCAAAGGCAGCAGCCACTTCACGCAGGATGAAGATGGTTTCTTCTTCCAAAGAATCTAAGTGGGCGTTGCTGAGGGTATGGATTTGGTTGTTGTTTCTGGCGTTCATGGTTCAGGCTTTCACGTGCAGTCCGCACTCTTTGGCATTCTCGTCTTCCCACCACCAGCGACCGGCGCGGAAATCCTCACCCAAGCTGATGGCGCGGGTGCAAGGCGCACAGCCAATGCTGGGGAAAAACTGGTCGTGCAGCGGGTTGTAGTCCACGTTGTTAAAGGCTACGTAGTGCCACACGTCGCCCCAAGTCCAGTCGACCAGCGGGTTGAGCTTGGTGATGGCCACGCCGTTGGTGACATCTGCTTCTTGGGCAGACACCTCGGCGCGAGCTTGCGACTGTTCGCGGCGCAAACCCGTGACCCAGGCTTTTTGCCCCTGCAAAGCACGTCCCAAGGGTTCGAGCTTGCGAATGCCACAACAGGCTTTGCGGTTGGCCATGGTCTCGAAAATAGCTTGTTGGCCTGGGCTTTTCACAAAGGCGATGACAGCCTCATGCTGCGGTTTGTAAATCTGAATCGGGGCGCGTGAATGTGCTTGTAAACGCTCCAGCAATGCCAAAGTCTCGCTGTGCAATGCACCGGTTTCCAGCACAAACACGGGGATGTCCAGCTCCAAGCTGTTGATGATGTGGGTGATGACCACGTCTTCAGCGCCCAAGCTAGAAGCTTGTTTCAAGGGTTGCAATTCGGTGGCAGCAGCCTTCAACTGGGCTTGCGTGGCGGCCAGTTTCTCAGCGAAGTTGGCGCTGGGTTTGGCGTGTAGCGTGGTCGCTCTGGTGTGGGGTTTCATCGTGCAAACAAAGGTTGGGGTTGGGTCACATCGCCTTGGTAAAAACCGCTGAAATGCGCCAGCAATTCTCGCCCTTTGGCGAGGTTTTGGTCGGCACGCAGCACAGCGCTGGAAAAACCGCAGCGCTGCATCTGGCTGAGTTGGTCCACCAGCACGTCGCCGGTGGCGCGGATGTCGCCCTTGAAACCGCAGCGGCGACGCAGCATCAGCGCTTGGCTGAAGGCGCGGCCATCGCTGAAAGAGGGGAAATGCAGCTCAATGGTGTGCACGCTGTCCAAGGATGCGGCCATGGGGTCCGCATCGTTCGTCAGTTGCAAATCAGCTGCTTTCAGGGTGTCTGTGGAGGTGTGTAATTGCATGGCAGTCTTTCAGGCAGCAGGGCTCAAGGCTTCGTCGTCAGACGGGTGGCGTGCGGCATTGGCGGCAGCTTTGAAGGGGTCGAAGCCCACGCGTTGCAATGCGTCGATAAAGGTTTCACCTTGTTGGCGCTGCTCTGTGTACACCTGCAACACGGCATCAATCACGTCCACCACCTCGGCAGACGAGAACGAGGGACCCACCACCTTGCCTGGTTGGGGTGTACCGCTCAGGGCAGAACCATCCGAGCCGCCCAAGGTCACTTGGTACCACTCCTTGCCGTCCTTGTCCACGCCCAAGATGCCAATGTGGCCGCTGTGGTGGTGACCACAAGAGTTGATGCAACCGCTGATGTGCAGGTCAATTTCACCCAAGTCAAACAGCTCGTCCATGTCTTGGTAGCGCTCGGTGATGGCCGCAGCGATGGGAAGTGATCGTGCATTGGCCAAGTCGCAGTAATCGCCGCCTGGGCAGGCAATCATGTCGGTCAACATGCGGATATTGGGCTTGGCCAAGCCCAGCGCTTTGGCCTCTTGGTAGAGCGCAGGCAATTGATCGGCCGACACCCAAGGCAGCACCAAATTTTGATCATGGCTGACACGGGTTTCACCAGCGGAGTAGGTATCGGCCAACGCAGCCGCGGCGTCCAGTTGATCGGCGGTGGCGTCCCCAGGCGCTTGGCCCAAACGCTTGTATGACAAGGTGACCACACGCAAATGCGGATTGCGATGCGCTGCCACGTTTTGCTGCAACCAACGGGCGAAGTTGTTGTCTTCATCGGCTGTTTTGGCAAGCAATGCATGAACCGCTTCAGCCGATGGGTGAGATCTACCCAGCAAGGCAGGCGGCACAAAACTGGCACTCACGCGTTCTAACTCGGCTTGCGTGATGGTGTGGGGTGCGCCATCTTGCGCAAGAATGCGCTGGTACTCGGCTTCGACTTGATCGACAAAGGCTTGACCCTCGGCTTTGACCAAAATTTTGATACGCGCTTTGTATTTGTTGTCGCGGCGGCCAAAGCGGTTGTAGGCACGAACCACGGCTTCCAAATAGTTGAGGATTTGGTCCCAAGGTAAAAACTCTCGGATGACACTGCCAATGATGGGCGTGCGACCCATGCCACCGCCCACCATGACGCGAAAGCCTACTTCGCCTTCAGCGTTACGCAGCACATGCAAGCCCACATCGTGCCAAGCGGTGGCGGCGCGGTCTTCACTGGCGCCAGTGATGGCGATTTTGAATTTGCGCGGCAGAAACGCGAACTCGGGGTGCAAGGTGCTCCACTGGCGCATGATTTCTGCATAGGGACGGGGGTCGACGATTTCATCCACCGCCACACCGGCACGTTCATCCGAGGTGATGTTGCGTATGCAGTTGCCGCTGGTTTGAATACCGTGCATATCGACGCTTGCCAACAGGTCCATCACGTCCGCGCTTTTCTCCAACGGAATCCAGTTGTATTGCAG
>JAIXYA010000200.1 GCA_027490485.1 Comamonadaceae bacterium | reverse complement strand
GCCAGTTTGTGATTGACCACAGCATGCCGGTGCGCGGTGTGGCCACCAGTGGGTGGCGAGGCCGCAGTTTTTCGCTAGGTATTGCCGACAGCGTGACCGTGTTGGCTGCCACTGCCGCGCAAGCCGATGTGGCTGCGACCTTGATCGCCAACGCTGTCAACCTTGACCATCCCGCCATCGTACGTCGCCCTGCCAACAGCTTGCGTGACGATACCGATTTAGGCGATCGAATGGTCACGGTCGAGGTGCCTACCCTGCCTATCGATAGGGTGCAAGCCGCTTTGCAACTCGGGCTAGACTGTGCCTATGCCATGCAAGCGCGTGGCCAAATGTTTGCGGCGTTTTTATGTTGCCAAGGCCTTGTGGCCGTGGCGCAACCCATGGAGTGTTTGGTGTGACTGCACTGATAGATGTTAGAAGAGTGTTCACCCATGTGGAAGAGATTCACCACGAGTTTGGCCCCGTGGCCTCAGCGCCGCTGGTGCGCGGTGCGATTGCTGCGGTATTGCGCAACCCCTATGCCGGTACTTACTACGCAGATATTTTGCCGATGATGGAAGCATTGAACCCTTTGGGCGTGGACTTGGCCAAACAACTGTGTGAAGCCATGGGTGTGTTCCCCGAGGCGATTCAAGGCTATGGCAAAGGTGCCATCGTAGGCGCAGCAGGCGAGTTAGAGCACGGTGCTTTGTGGCATGTGCCTGGAGGCTATGCCATGCGCGAGTTGCTTGGTTGGAAGGGCGACCGTGCGGCCTACCTTGCTGGCAAAGGCGGCGTGAGTACCGGTCAACCCGGCAATGCTTTGTCTATTGTTCCTTCCACCAAAAAAGTAGGGCCCCCCGGTGCGACCTTGGATGTGCCGATGACGCATATCAATGCCAGCTATGTGCGCAGCCATTTTGATGCCATCGAAGTGTGCGTTCCCGGTGCACCGCGCAGCGATGAACTCATCGTCATTTTGGCCATGAGCACAGGTGCAAGGGTGCATGCTCGGGTAGGCGGCTTAGCCGCACAAGACATCAGCCAATGGAATGGGTTGCGTTAAATACGCAGGAGCAGAAGATGAAATCACAGATACGCAAAATCATTGTGCAAGTAGACGAAGTGCTGCAAGAGGGCGGGCAAGCGGTGAGCCCACCCACACGCCGCGCTTTGGCCATGGCCGTCATTGCCAACCCTTATGCAGGCAAGTACAGCGAGAACTTGGACCAACTCATTGACATCGGCGAAGAGTTGGGTGGTCTCTTGGGGGAGCGCTGTGTCAAAGCCTTAGGCATACAGCCTGAAGACGCCCACAGCTATGGCAAAGCCGCCATCGTGGGCGAGGCGGGTGAGTTGGAACACGCCGCCGCCATTCTTCATCCAAAGTTGGGTGCACCTTTGCGCAAAGCCGTGAGCAAGGGCGCAGCGCTGGTGCCTTCCGCCAAAAAGCAAGGCACATTGGGAACTGCAATTGATGTGCCCTTGGGCCACAAAGACGCCGCCTTTGTGCGCAGCCACTTTGATGCGATGGAGGCACGTGTCAACGATGCACCCCGCGCCAATGAAATCGTGGTCGCCGTGGTGGTCACCGACAGTGGCAGACCCCACCCACGCATAGGCGGTTTACAGGTGCATGAAATCACGGGCACCGATGGTTTGCGTTAACGATAGGAGAACTCCACCATGTCTCATATAACCCCCGCAGCGGATTCAGCGCTCATCGTGGTCGATGTACAAAATGGTTTTTGCGATGGCGGCAATTTGGCCGTGGCGGGTGGTGCACAGGTCGTGCCCATCATCAACCGCCTGGCACCGGCTTTTGCCAATATCGTCATTACCCAAGATTGGCACCCTGCGGGCCATGCCTCGTTTGCCAGCGCTCAAAGCGGCAAAGCCGCGTTTGAAACCACCGACATGTTTTATGGCACGCAGGTCTTGTGGCCTGACCATTGCGTACAAGGCACGCACGATGCCGCTTTGCATGCCGATTTGCATTTGCCCACTGCACAACTCATCATCCGAAAAGGTTTTCACGAAGGCATCGACAGCTACTCGGCCTTCATGGAAGCCGATCGCAAAACCCAAACCGGCTTGGAAGCGTACTTAAAGCAACGCGGCATCCGCAGTGTGTATGTGGTGGGCTTGGCCACCGATTTTTGCGTGGCTTGGACCGCGTTGGACGCACGTTCTGCTGGTTTTGATACCTGTGTCATTGAAGACGCTTGTCGCGCCATCGATATGAACGGCTCGCTGGCCGCGGCTTGGGCGCAAATGCAAGCGCAGGGCATTCAGCGTTTGCAGTCTGCCGATTTGCTGCTGCCTTAAGTCATACCGCGCGATGAAAGCAGTGGCCGCGCACAAATACCCTACGGTGACATTGACCGTGAATGGGAAGACCCAAACCACTGCCTTGACCCGCCATACCTCGGTGTTGCATTACCTGCGCAACGATTTGGGGCTGAATGGCCCCAAGTTTGGTTGTGGCTTGGGTCAGTGTGGCGCTTGCACCGTCTTGGTCGATGGCGTGCCTGCACGTTCTTGTGTCATACCTGCGATTGAAATGCAAGACAGGGGCATTACCACCTTGGAGGGTTTGGGTAACGCCAGCAAACCCCATGCAGTGCAACAGGCTTTCATCGACACCCAAGCCGCACAGTGCGGCTACTGTTTGAACGGCATGGTGATGATGACGGTGGCGTTGTTAGAACGGCATCCCCAGCCCAATGAGGATCAGATCAGGGCTGCCTTGTCGGGAAATTTGTGCCGTTGCGGCACCCATGTGGAAATCATCGCTGCAGTTCACCGTGCGGCTGCTTTGATGTCGCCAAACGCTGCGACCAGGGTTGCCTGATGCGCGCATTTTGGGTCAAGCAACGCAGCGATATTTTCAATGCCCGTGGCGTGCTGTTGGTGCTGCGTTCGCCGCTGCCACAACCCACGCCTGTGGTGGGCCAACCCACGTTTGTCGCAAGCCACCCCAGTGAAGGCGATGAGTGCCTGCTGGCTGTCTGGGACGATGGCAGCGTGACTGCTTTGCACGGCCATGTGGATTTGGGAACTGGTTTGCGCACAGCCTTGGCCCAGTTGGTGGCCGAAGAACTGAATATGTCAGTAGACAAAGTGCATCTGTTGATGGGTCACACCGCCTTGTCGCCCAACCAAGGTGCCACCATCGCCAGCACTTCGTTGCAAATCCATGGTGGTCCTTTGCGTACCGCAGCGGCTCAAGCACGTGAGTGGTTGTATGCCAAAGCAGCCGTGCATTTTCAATGCGAGGCCCAGCAGCTTCGTTTGCAAGATGGCCAAGTGTTGTTCAAAGACATGGCCATCAGCGTGCAGCAGTTGTTAGCTGAGCAACAAGTACTCTTAAGGCTTGACAGCCAAACCCCGTTAAAACCTGCTGCAGACTTCCACACCATTGGCCAAAGCACGCCGCGTGTCGACATGGCTGCCAAGGTGTTTGGCGATTTGATTTATGTGCATGACATGCGCATGCCAGGCATGTTGCATGGTCGGGTAGTGCGCCCACCTTATGCAGGTGCAGACCATGGCGACTTCATCGGCAAAACCTTGGCTCAGGTAGACAGCGAATCCATCGCCCATATCGATGGCATACGCGCGGTGGTGGTGCAAGGCGATTTTGTGGGCATCGTGGCTGAACGCGAAGAGCAAGCCGAGCAAGCCATGCATGACTTGGTGGTGCACTGGAAGCCTTGGCCTGGCATGCCCCATGTGCAAGACGCAGCCCAGGCGATACGCCACAACACCCGCACCACGCGTGAACTGGTGAACGAAGGTGATGTAGAAGCTGCGTTGTCAGAAGCGGCGCATCTTTTGCAACGCGAGTATGTGTGGCCTTACCAAATGCATGCATCCATTGGTCCCTCGTGTGCCGTGGCTTGGTGGTTGCAAGGCTTGGATACACAAACACCGCATGTGCAATTGCGTGTATGGGCAGGTACGCAAAACCCGCATGTATTGCGCGCAGATTTGGCCCTGCTGTGTGGCGTGAATGACCCCGAGGTGGACGTGGTTCGCATGGAGGCAGCCGGTTGCTACGGACGCAACGGCGCAGACGATGTGGCCGCCGATGCTGCGCTGTTGTCCAAAGCCGTGGGTGCACCGGTGCGGGTGCAACTGTCCAGAGAGCAAGAGCACGCATGGGAGCCCAAAGGCGCGGCGCAACTCATGCAAGTGCGTGGTGGCGTCTCTGCCAATGGTCAAGCGACAGGTTATGACTTTCAAACCTCTTATCCGTCTAATGGTGCGCCCACTTTAGCCTTGTTGCTGACCCGCACCATCGAACCCACCGCGCGTGCCTATGAAATGGGCGACCGTACTGCCAGACCGCCATATGACTATGCAGACTTGCGTGTCACCGTGCATGACATGCCGCCTCTGTTGCGTGCCTCATGGCTGCGTGGTGTGTCAGCTTTGCCCAATTCTTTTGCGCATGAAAGTTTTATAGATGAGCTAGCAGCTGCCGCCAATGCCGACCCACTGCAATACCGCTTGCAAATGCTCAGCGATCCGCGTGCCAAAGAACTGTTGCAAGCCACCGCTGACCGTGCGGGTTGGCAAGTGCATTCACAGCCTCAACAAAAACCTGCGCATGGCGATTGGTTGCAAGGGCAGGGCGTGGCTTATGCCCGCTATGTGCACAGCAAATGGCCAGGGTTTGGTGCCGCATGGTCAGCCTGGGTGGCTGATGTAGAAGTACATCGACACACAGGTGAAGTACACGTCAAGCGTGTGGTGGTGGGCCACGATGCAGGCTTGGTGGTCAACCCCAAAGGCGTTGAGCAACAAGTGCATGGCAATGTGTTGCAAACCACCAGCCGTGCTTTGCTCGAAAAAGTTGAAACCGATACCAACGATGGACGCGTGGTCAGCCAAGACTGGGGCAGTTACCCGATTTTGAATTTCCGCCAAGTACCCGTCATTGAAGTGGTGCAAATGCCTCGCCCAGGCGATGAGGTGCCTTTGGGTGCGGGTGAGTCCTCCTCTGTGCCAGGTACGGCTGCCATCGCCAATGCGATTTTTGACGCCACCGGTATTCGTTTTCGCAACCCGCCCTTCACCCCTGAGGTGGTGCGTGCGGCTTTGCATCCTTTGGGCGCACCAGCGCCTGCACCTGCACCCATGGCAGAGACCGTCACGACACCGTCCAAAAGCACACAACCCGGCGTGTTGCAAGGTTGGCGCAAACGGTGGCAGCAAGTCACGGGTGTGGCTTTGGGTGTGTTTGCGCTGAGCGCAGCCATCGTGGGTTGGCGTGCGGCCTTGCCCACGGTGAGCTTCAACCCAAGCATTTACAGCGCCGATATGCTGCAGCGCGGTCAGCAGTTGGCAGCACTGGGCAATTGCGCAGGTTGTCATACGGCTGAAGACGGTATGCCCAACGCCGGTGGTCGGCCTATGCACACGCCTTTTGGCACGGTGTTTTCCACCAACTTAACGCCCGACATATAGACCGGCATAGGTGCATGGTCTTACCAAGCTTTTGAGCGAGCCATGCGCCAAGGCATTTCACGCGATGGCCATGCGCTCTATCCCGTG
>JAIXYA010000238.1 GCA_027490485.1 Comamonadaceae bacterium | reverse complement strand
CTGTTGGGTGGCAATGGCCGCCATCACCATGCCAGCCACCCAAACCAAAGCAAAAGCGCTGATGAGCAAGCTGTCTTTCACGAAGATGGGGCGACGGGTAGGCATTTCTTTGGCCGTGGGGAAGACCATTTTTTTCTTCTAAATTTCGATCATGTAGTAAAGGCCAGGGGCACAACCACTGCGGTAAGCGCGGTCAAGCAACCGGCCCATCCAAGACAATTTGGCAAACTCTTCTTGGGTGAGGGGCGCCCAAACAAAATCGAAGCCCTTGAGGTTGGTGTAGCCGTGGTGCACCACATTGTGGCCAATATCCCACAGGCTGAAGGTGGTGAGCGAGGGCAAAAAGGCGATGCGGCCCACCCATTTGTTCAGGCCCCGGTGGGGTGTCAGGCTTTGGTGACAAGCGTCGTGGCCAATGATGAACAAACGACCGATGGTGAAACCCATGGCTACGCCACACAGCAATTTGGCCCAAACTGCCTCAAAGTACACGGTTCCAGCCAAAAAAGCGCCCCAAATCGCAAAATCCAAGAGCAATAAAGCTAAGGCACGCACGGTAACGCGGTTGGACAAGGGAATAAGCCACTCGCGAATCACCTTGCGGTGGGGCATAGGCTGATCGAGAGGAATAGGTTGTTCTTGGGTATTCATATCCTTTGGATTGTAACGACTGAGCCTGTTTGGCACCTTACCCCTACCAACGCATGGGCAAACGCCGGCAAACCCTGTATTGTTTGTCGGGTTCGCGCACCACATAACCCCCTTGGACCAGTTCTTTCATGATGCGGCTGACCATTTCGCGGCTGCAGCCAATGTGTTGCGCCATTTGGGCGTGTGTCATGGGAGCAGGCGCCAAGGACACCGTTTGCGCGGGCATTTGCTGTCGTTGCAGCAAGGCGCTCAAGCGGCTGTAAGCGTCAGAAAACAAGGCCAAACAGGTGGTTTGGGTGGCCAAACGCAAGCGCTGCAAAGCCCGCTGCAGCAAAGCCATGGCCAAACGAGGATCCTGCTGTAGCAATACCCGCACACTTTCTGCGCTGACCACGGCACAAGCGGCAGGTCCCAAGGTAATGACACTAGAGCAATGCTGCCCACCCTCCAAAGCCAACAAACCCAACAAATCGCCACAACCGGCCATGGACAAGGTGATTTCCCGGGGCTTGCTGTCTTGCGACATGGCGAATTCGCGCAAATTGCCGTTGAGCACCACATATATCTGGGTGCCTACATCCCCTTCATGAATGAGCAATGTGTTTTTACGGTAGTGCCGCACCTGCCCTTGCAGAGCCAACGTACGCAAACAGTCTGGTGCCAGACCATCCAGCAGGGAAGAAGTTTTAGAGAAATTGTTCATAGCTTCAATGTAGAGCTGGCTTTGCCCTCGCTGTGTGCGCCACACTTTCAATTTTTGTGCGTGCCGCTTTAACCTCGTGGGAGAATATGCCGGCCACCCACCAGAGACCTTCTATGCCAAAACACGCCACCAAAATCGTTGCCACCTTGGGTCCTGCCTCGAGCGACCCTGTCTTGCTTGAAAACATGATCCGAGCAGGCGTGAATGTGGTGCGCTTGAACTTCAGCCACGGCGTGGCGCAAGACCATATTGACCGTGCCACACTGGTGCGCGAGGCGGCCCACCGTGCAGGCAGGGTGGTGGCCATCATGGCGGACTTGCAAGGCCCCAAGATTCGCGTGGGCAAGTTCACCCAAGGCAAGGTGATGCTGGAGTCGGGTGCCAATTTTATTCTTGATGCCTCCCGCACCGAACTCGGCGACTTGCAAGGCGTTGGGCTCGACTACAAAGAACTGCCAAGAGACGTCAAAGCCGGCGACTTGCTGCTGCTCAACGACGGCCTCATCGTTCTCACGGTGGATGCCGTCAAAGGCGAGCAAGTCCACACCACGGTGAAGATGGGCGGCGAACTCTCCAACAACAAGGGCATCAACAAACAAGGCGGCGGCTTGACCGCGCCAGCCCTCACCGCCAAAGACATGGACGACATCAAAACCGCCATGGCCTTCCAAGCCGACTATGTAGCTGTGAGCTTTCCCAAAAGCGCGACCGACATGGAAATGGCTCGCCAGCTTTGCAACGTGGCGGCCGAACCGTTTAAGCACAAGCCCGGTTTGATCGCCAAGATCGAGCGCTTTGAAGCCATTCCCCACTTAGAAGAAATTTTGGCGGCCAGCGACGGCATCATGGTGGCGCGTGGTGACTTGGCCGTCGAGGTGGGCAATGCCGCGGTGCCAGCGCTGCAAAAACGCATGATCAAAATGGCGCGTGAAATGGACAAAGTCGCCATCACCGCCACCCAAATGATGGAGAGCATGATCACCAACCCGGTGCCCACCCGCGCCGAGGTGAGCGATGTGGCCAATGCGGTGCTCGACGGCACCGATGCCGTCATGCTCAGTGCCGAGACTGCGGTGGGCAAATACCCGCTGGAAACAGTGCAACAAATGGCGCAGATTTGCTTGGCCGCTGAAGACGCGGAAGTCACTGTTCTCGACAACGACTTCACCGGCAAAACTTTTGAGTTCATAGACCAGACCATTGCCATGGGCGCACTTTTTACCGCCCACCACCTCGGCGCCAAAGCCATCGTGGCGCTGACCGAGTCAGGCTCAACGCCGCTGTGGATGAGCCGCCACCACATCCGCATCCCCATCTATGCCTTGACCACCAAAATCACCACCCAAAGACGCATGGCGCTTTACCGCAATGTGCGGGCTTTGTTGATGGACACCAGCACCGACCGCGACACCGCTTTAGCGCAAGCCGAGGCCCATTTGAAAGACCGAGGTATTGTGGGGGGGGGCGATGTGTACGCCATCACCTGCGGCGAACCCATGGGCTCGCCAGGCGGCACCAATATGCTGAAAATTTGCCGCGTTCCCTAATCCCCAACGGGCCGTGCTTCTGTACTTTTAAAATTCTTCTTTTTGACTCGTTAAGGAAAAACCATGGCATTGGTTTCTATGCGCGAATTGCTTGACCACGCGGCTGAGCACCAGTACGGCATCCCCGCTTTCAATGTGAACAACTTAGAACAAGTACAAGCTGTGATGTCGGCCGCTGATGAAGTGGGTGCGCCTGTCATCTTGCAAGCCAGTGCCGGCGCTCGCAAATACGCAGGCGAGTCTTTCATCAAGCACCTGATCCAAGCCGCGGTTGAAGCCTATCCCCATGTGCCTTTGGTGATGCACCAAGACCATGGCCAAAGCCCAGCGGTTTGCCAAGGCGCTATCGACTTGGGCTTCTCCTCGGTGATGATGGACGGCAGCCTAGAGGCCGATGGCAAAACCATTGCCAGCTTTGACTACAACGTCAACGTCACCCGCGAAGTGGTGAACTTGGCGCACAAGCTGGGCATCACCGTTGAGGGCGAACTGGGTTGCTTGGGGTCGCTAGAGACCATGAAGGGCGACAAAGAAGACGGCCACGGCACCGACGCCACCATGACGCGTGAGCAGCTGCTCACCGACCCCGAAGAAGCCGCGCAATTTGTCAAAGCCACCCAGCTCGACGCTTTGGCGATTGCCATTGGTACCAGCCACGGCGCCTACAAGTTCACCCGTGAACCCACAGGTGATATTTTGGCGATTGACCGCATCAAAGCCATTCACCAACGCATTCCCAACACCCACTTGGTGATGCATGGCTCCAGCAGCGTGCCGCAAGACTTGCTGGCCACCATCAACCAGTACGGCGGCCAAATGAAGCAAACCTTCGGCGTTCCCGTGGCTGAAATTCAAAAAGCCATTCAGATTGGTGTGCGAAAAATCAATATTGACACCGACATCCGTTTGGCGATGACGGCAGCAGTACGTCATTTTTTGGCTGAAAACCCCGACAAATTTGATGCCCGCGAATGGCTCAAACCTGCTCGTGAAGCCGCCAAGCTGATTTGCAAACAACGCTACATCGAGTTTGGCTGTGAAGGCCAAGGCGCAAAAATCAAAAACACCCCTTTGCAAATGATGGCAGCCAAATACCAACAGGGCTTGCTAGCGCAGGTGGTGAATTGACCCCCACCCTGCACACCCACACCCTCGGCTCCCTCCCCCTGTTGGCACGCGGCAAGGTGCGCGATAACTACGCGGTGGGCGATGACCGCATCCTCATGGTGGCCTCAGACCGCATCAGCGCATTCGACGTGGTGATGGGCGAGCCCATTCCTGGCAAGGGTGCGTTGCTCACCCAAATGGCGCTGTTTTGGTTTGACAAGCTGGGCCATATTTGCCCCAACCACTTGACAGGGGACGCACCCGAGAGCGTGGTGTCTGATGCCGAAAAGCCGTATGTCACGCAACGCTCGATGCTGGTGCGCCGCTTGAAGCCCATTCCGGTCGAAGCGGTGGTGCGCGGTTACTTGGCGGGCAGTGGCTGGAAGGAGTACCAAGTCAGCCAGTCGGTGTGCGGCGTCCCGCTGCCTGCGGGTTTGAAAAATGCGTCTCGTTTGCCCGAGCCCATCTTCACACCTGCGGCCAAGGCCGAGGTGGGCGAACACGACGAGAACATCAGCTTCGAGCAAACCGTGGCCATGATTGTGCAGGATTTGGCCGAGCGCATCCGCAGCATCAGCATCGCTTTGTATGAAGCGGCTTACGACATCGCAGCCGCCAAAGGCATTCTGATCGCCGACACCAAGTTCGAGTTTGGCCTGAGCCCCGAGGG
>JAIXYA010000242.1 GCA_027490485.1 Comamonadaceae bacterium | reverse complement strand
TGCTACGCCACGGCTGACATTGGTTTGATTGCGTATGAAACTTCTGCGCGTGAGGGCTTGGTGTTGGACGAGGGCGTATTGCTTGAAATTGTGCGACCCGGCACCGGTGACCCTGTGGCAGAGGGGGAGGTCGGCGAGTTGGTGGTGACCACCCTGAACCCAGATTACCCGCTTATCCGTTTTGGCACTGGTGACTTGACGGCGGTGTTGCCTGGCATGTGCCCAACCGGCCGCACCAACCAGCGTATCAAAGGGTGGATGGGCCGTGCCGATCAAACCACCAAGGTGCGCGGCATGTTTGTCCACCCTGGCCAAGTTGATCAAGTGGTCAAGCGCTTTCCTGAAGTGTTGAAAGCACGATTGGTGGTCAGTGGTGAAATGGCCAACGACCAAATGCATTTGCATGTCGAGACCACGCAAGCTTCAGACAACTTGCAAGCTGCCATAGCACAAGCGGTACGCGACATCACCAAGCTTCGCGCAGAGGTGGTTTTTGCCAGCCCAGGCAGTTTGGCCAACGATGGCAAGGTGATTGAAGATGCGCGCAGTTACCAGTAGCTGTCTATGGTTGTTGTGCATGGGCTCTGCCTTGGCACAACCCTTTCCCATCAAAGACAAAGCCATTACCTTGGTGGTGCCCTTCACCGCGGGAGGACCAACCGACCGCTTGGCACGCGATATGGCCCAAGCCTTGAGCAAACCCTTGGGTGGCTCAGCCGTGGTGGTGGAAAACGCCCTGGGTGCGGGAGGCGCTATCGCCACGCAAAAAGTCGCACGTGCTGCGCCAGATGGTCACACCTTGTTGATTCACCACATTGGCATGGCGACCATGCCAGCGCTGATTCGCAAACCCAGCTTCGATGTGCTGAATGATTTTGACTATTTGGGCATGATCCATGAGGTGCCTATGACGATCGTGGCGCGTCCCACCTTGGAAGCGAATGATTACAAACAGCTCAGTGCTTGGGTTCTTTCCCAAAAAGACAGAGTCAACTTAGGAAACGCAGGCATAGGCTCGGCTTCGCATTTGTGCGGTTTGTTATGGCAGTCAAGTATGCGCACCGAGATGACCACCATCAACTACAAAGGTGTGTCCATGGCCATGACCGATTTGCTAGGCGGCCAAATCGATGTCTTGTGCGATCAAACCACCAACACCTTGAGCTACATCGAGGGTCGAAAAATCAAAGCCTATGCGGTTACCAGTAACAAGCGTTTGCCCCAAGCCGCTTTGAAAGATTTGCCTACTTTGCAAGAGTCAGGGTTGAAGGGCTTCCAGGTCAGTGTGTGGCATGCGGTGTATGCCCCCAAAGGTTTGCCACCCGAGACCAAGGCCAAGTTGTATGGCGCTTTGCGCTCCGTGTTCTCTGACCCTGTGTTTGTTCAAAAACAAGAAGCCATGGGCGCGGTGATGATTGTCGATAAACGCACCGACCCTGCAGAACACAAAAAATTTGTTGCATCTGAGATTGCCAAGTGGAACCCCATCATCAAGGCGGCAGGCGTTTACGCTGATTGAAACCTTAAGCGCGTTTATTTTTTGAAGCGCTTTCGTGTCAGCGTGAGGGCGATCCACCAAGCGACGGTCGCGTACAAAGCCAGCACACCTAGGTGCAGCCATGCTTGGTCTGGCCAGGCATCCATGAACAAGGGCCGAACCAAAGCCACCGCATGGGTGAGCGGCAAACACCAAGCCAGCCACTTCAGCATGTCCGGCAAGGTGTCCAAGGGAAAAAACACACCGCTCAAAAACATCATCGGTGTGAGGAACAAGGTGAAGTAATAGGTGAAGAAGTCGTAGCCCTTGGCCAAAGCGTTAAAGATCAGCGCCAAACAACTGAAGGTGATGCCCACACCCAGCAACACAGGCCAAGCCACCAGCAACTTCCACGAATGGCTGATACCCAGTGCCAGCATGACCAACAAAATAGCGGTCACGGTGAAGATGGATTTGAATGCAGCCCACAGCATTTCAGCCAGCAGCACATCGTCCAAACGCACTGGGGCATTCATGATGCCGTCCCAGGTTTTTTGCACATGCATACGCGAAAACGCTGAATACAGCGCCTCGAACGTGGCAGAGTTCATCGCACTCATGCACACCGAACCGCTGGCCAAAAACAAGATGTAAGGCACTTTCACATCGCCTTGTTGCACACCACCTACCAGTGCGCCCAAGCCATAGCCAAACGCCACCAACCACATCAGCGGTTCGGCGATATTGGCAATCAAGCTGGGTATGAACAGTTTGCGCCACACCAAAAAATTGCGCAAAAAGACGGGCCAAAAACGCAGTCGCATCATCCGTCCTCTCGAATTTGACGGCCTGTGAGCTTCAAGAACAGGTCTTCTAAATTGGCGGGGCGGTGCAAGGTGCGAAGCCCAGGCGTGGTGCCCAAGGCTTGCAACAAAGGGGTGGCGGTATCGGTATAGAAAAACACCGTGTCGCCACTGACCTCTACCCGTTTCGCGTGATTGCGAGCAGCACTGCTGGCAATCTCTTGGGGATTCCCGCCAAACACTTCCACCACATCAGGCTCAAGGTGTTCGGTAATCAGGTCACGCGGTTTTCCCTCGGCGATTTTGCGGCCATGGTCCAGCACCAACAAGCGGTCGCACAATCGTTCTGCTTCATCCATGAAGTGTGTGGTGAGCAAAATGGATTTGCCTTGTTGCAACAATTGCTGTAATCGTTCCCACATCAGGTGACGCGCTTGGGGGTCCAGGCCGGTGGT
>JAIXYA010000215.1 GCA_027490485.1 Comamonadaceae bacterium | reverse complement strand
GATGTAAGGCACACCCACTTGACGGGCCAACAAAATGTGTTCACGGGTTCGGGGCATGGGGCCGTCAGCGGCCGAGCACACCAAAATCGCGCCGTCCATTTGGGCCGCGCCCGTGATCATGTTCTTCACATAGTCAGCGTGTCCTGGGCAGTCCACGTGTGCGTAGTGACGGTTCGCTGTCTCGTACTCCACGTGGGCTGTGTTGATCGTGATGCCGCGCGCCTTCTCTTCAGGTGCCGCGTCAATTTGGTCGTAGGCCTTGGCCTCACCACCAAACTTCGCCGACAAAATCGTCGTGATCGCCGCCGTCAGCGTCGTCTTGCCATGGTCAACGTGGCCAATCGTGCCCACGTTCACGTGCGGTTTCGTCCGCTCAAACTTGCCTTTTGCCATTTTTTCAATCTCCAAAGAACAGGCCCGTGTACAGGTTTTACGTCTGCACGATGCTGCTGGTTCGCCCCGCACGGGTGACAGGGTGGCGCATCGTCGCAGACACTTCGAATCAGAGGTGACAGAGCAAACCGCGAGCGGTTTGGTCTGTCACCAGGTATTACTTAGACCTTGCTGCAACGATCGCTTCTGCAACGTTACGAGGGGCTTCGGTGTAGTGCTTGAATTCCATGGAGTAGGTAGCACGGCCTTGCGACATGGATCGCAATGTGGTGGAGTACCCAAACATCTCTGACAGTGGCACTTCAGCTTTGATGGCTTTGCCGCCACCGACCATGTCTTCCATGCCTTGCACCATGCCGCGGCGTGAAGACAAATCGCCCATCACGTTACCAGCGTAGTCTTCGGGTGTCTCTACTTCAACGGCCATCATGGGTTCCAAAATGACGGGACTGGCTTTTCTGCAACCTTCTTTGAAACCAAAGATCGCAGCCATCTTGAATGCCATCTCTGAAGAGTCAACATCGTGGTAGGAACCAAAGTGCAATGTGACCTTCACATCGACCACGGGGTATCCAGCTAACACGCCTGTTGTCAAGGCCTCAATGACACCTTTTTCAACCGCAGGAATGTATTCACGTGGCACCACGCCGCCTTTGATGGCGTCAACGAATTCGAAGCCTTTGCCGGCTTCATTGGGTTCGATTTTGAACACCACATGGCCGTACTGTCCTTTACCGCCGGACTGACGAACAAATTTACCTTCGCTGTCTTCGATGGTTTTGCGAATGGTTTCGCGGTAAGCCACTTGGGGCTTGCCGACGTTGGCTTCGACGCCAAATTCGCGCTTCATACGGTCCACGATGATCTCGAGGTGCAACTCGCCCATGCCGGCAATGATGGTCTGGCCAGATTCTTCGTCGGTTTTCACGCGAAATGATGGATCCTCTGCAGCCAAGCGCTGCAGCGCAATGCCCATTTTTTCTTGGTCGGCTTTGGTCTTGGGTTCCACGGCCTGTGCAATCACAGGCTCGGGAAACACCATGCGCTCGAGCATCACGATGTTGTCGGGATCGCACAAGGTTTCGCCGGTGGTGACGTCTTTCAAACCCACGCAAGCAGCGATGTCGCCAGCGCAAATTTCATCCACCTCTTCACGGTTGTTGGCGTGCATTTGCACGATACGACCGATACGCTCTTTTTTGCCTTTGATGGGGTTGTAAACCGTGTCGCCTTTTTTGAGGACGCCGGAATACACACGCACAAAGGTGAGTTGACCCACAAACGGGTCGGTCATCAACTTGAAAGCCAAAGAGGAGAATTTTTCTTTGTCGTCAGCTTCGCGGAAAACTTCTTTTTCATCCTCGTCGGTGCCGCCTACAGGGGGAATGTCGATGGGAGAGGGCATCAATTCGATAACCGCATCCAACATCCGTTGCACACCTTTGTTTTTGAACGCAGTGCCGCACATCATTGGCTGAATTTCACTGGCGATGGTGCGTACGCGCAAGCCGTGGGTGATTTCCTCTTCCGTCAAATCGCCTTCTTCAAGGTATTTGTTCATCAAATCTTCAGAGGCTTCAGCAGCCGCTTCGATCATGTTTTCGCGCCATTTTTTAGCTTCCGCCACCAAGTCAGCAGGAATTTCTTCAAAGTTGAACTTCATGCCCTGTGAAGCCTCATCCCAAATGATGGCTTTCATCTTGCGCAGATCGACCACGCCGCGGAAGTTTTCTTCGGCGCCAATGGGGATCACGATGGGAATGGGGTTGGCTTTCAAGCGCAACTTCATTTGGTCATAGACCTTGAAGAAATTGGCGCCCGTGCGGTCCATCTTGTTGACAAAGGCCAAGCGTGGCACTTTGTATTTATTGGCTTGACGCCACACGGTTTCAGACTGAGGCTGCACACCGCCTACAGCACAGTACACCATACAAGCACCGTCGAGTACGCGCATGGAACGCTCCACCTCGATGGTGAAGTCCACGTGGCCAGGAGTGTCAATGATGTTGATACGGTGCTCTGGGAAAGAAGCATCCATGCCCTTCCAGAAACAGGTGGTGGCCGCCGAGGTGATGGTGATGCCACGCTCTTGCTCTTGCTCCATCCAGTCCATGGTGGCTGCGCCGTCGTGAACTTCACCGATTTTGTGGTTCACGCCGGTATAAAAAAGAATGCGCTCTGTGGTGGTGGTTTTGCCCGCATCAATGTGGGCAGAAATACCGATGTTTCTATAGCGCTCGATAGGAGTCTTGCGTGCCATGGTCAACCTCTTGGGGAATCAATTTAAAAACAAAAAGCGCTGCGCCACTTGTGATGGGTAGCGAGCGAATCTCAGTCTAAGGGGGTTGCACGAACAAAACGTGACAGCACGTCGACAACCCCAGCAAAGCAAGAGACCCGCTTGTGCGGGCGCTCTTAAAAGCGGAAGTGAGAGAACGCTTTGTTGGCTTCGGCCATACGGTGAACTTCGTCACGCTTTTTCATGGCGCCGCCACGACCTTCAGCAGCCTCAAGCAACTCGTTAGCCAGACGCAGAGCCATGGATTTTTCGCCACGCTTGCGAGCGGCTTCCTTGATCCAGCGCATGGACAAGGCCAAGCGACGAACAGGACGCACCTCAACAGGTACTTGGTAGTTGGCACCACCTACGCGACGAGATTTGACCTCGACCATGGGCTTGACATTGTTGATGGCGTGGCTGAAAAGCTCGACGGGATCTTTGCCAGATTTGGCCTGGATTTGCTCTAAGGCACCGTAAATGATGCGTTCAGCGACAGCCTTTTTGCCGCTTTCCATCACCACATTCATGAATTTGGAGAGCTCGATGTTGCCGTACTTTGGGTCCGGCAGTATTTCCCGTTTCGGGACTTCGCGACGACGTGGCATTTTTTCACCTCTTTGATTCAGTTGGCACCCAAACTGGGCACCGCGGGAGCCAAAAAACCCCCACTTACTCGACCCACACAAACAATTTTGTGCTTCGGGCCACTACGCTGAACCACCGCGCCACGCGGGGAACAGCACCTAAACGAACCGGGAAACCCGGTATTACTTAGCCTTGGGGCGCTTTGCGCCGTATTTGGAGCGCGATTGCTTGCGGTCTTTAACGCCTTGCAAGTCGAGAGAGCCGCGGACGATGTGGTAGCGCACACCGGGCAAGTCTTTGACACGACCACCACGAACCAAGACCACAGAGTGCTCTTGTAAGTTGTGGCCTTCACCACCGATGTACGAAATCACTTCGAAACCGTTGGTCAAGCGCACCTTGGCGACTTTACGAAGCGCAGAGTTTGGTTTTTTAGGTGTGGTGGTGTAAACACGTGTGCAAACGCCACGGCGTTGGGGCGAGTTTTGCATCGCGGGGCTTTTGGACTTGGTCTTCTCGACTTCACGTCCGTGGCGCACCAATTGATTGATGGTTGGCATTGAAAACGTCCTTCAACGTTTGAAACAGGTGGTTCGGATTAATTCCGAAAAGCCTGACAGTATAACAGTGCCTTGTCTTCGCTGGCAAGCATTTAAGTTAGCGAGCGCCTACCTTACCCACAACTTAAGAGAGTCATAGGTTCTGCCAAACCATCCGGCCTCTGGCACAGGCTTGAGCGCCAACAAAGGCATTTCGCTCAATGGGGCTTGATCTAAGAAAACCTTCAGGGTGGCGACGGTTTGGTTCAGTTGCAGGGGTGCGTATAAGGGGTCTGGGCGGATCACCTGCGTTTTGATGCGAGAGGCCTGGCCTTGTGGCACCGCCACCACAATGGCTTGGGGGCGGCCCAAAGGCACACTGTCGGCCAAGCCCTTCCATACCGATGGCGTCACCACCGCTTGGTTAGCCTCGAACAATTTGATGCCGTCATAGGCGGTGTAACCCCAATTGAGCAGCTTTTGCGCTTCTTCGGCGCGGGCGTTTTCGCTGCTGGCTCCCAGCACAATGGCCAACAAGCGCCGTGCTGGCAAATTGGGAAAATCGCGCTTGGCGGTGGCCACCAAGCAATAGCCGGCAGCATCGGTGTGGCCGGTTTTCAAGCCATCAACCGTCGGATCGCGAAACAACAGCAAGTTGCGATTGGTGTCATTGGCGGCCGGGGTACCGGGGTAGCGGTATTTTTGAATGGCGTAATAGCCCACAAAGCTGGGGAAATCTTGCATCAATCGGGTGGCCAATATGGACAAATCGCGTGCGGTGGTAATATGCCCTGCTTCGGTCAATCCCTCGGGATTTTTGTAGGCGGTGCCGTTCATGCCCAAAGCCTTGGCCTGCGCGTTCATCATGGCCACAAAATGGGCTTTGGTACCGCCCACACCCTCAGCCAAAGCCATGGTGGCATCGTTCCCCGATTGCACAATCATGCCTTTGATCAGGTCTTCCACTGGCACTTGCATTTTGGGGTCGATAAACATGCGCGAGCCGGACATTTTCCAGGCGGCCTCGCTCACGGAAAGGGTTTGTTGCAGGCTGATTTTTTTAGCGCGCAAAGCATCAAACACCAAATAAGCTGTCATCAACTTGGTCAAAGAAGCGGGTTCAACAGGGGCGTCGGCTTGGCGTTGCGCCAAAACTTGGTTGGCGGTGATATCGATCAACAAATACGCCTTGGCGGCGATTTCAGGCGGCTCTGGCGTTTGGGCAAATACATTGGCAGAGAAGAGCGCCAAAAACAATAAAGACACACGCAACAAATTCATAACTTTACCTAGAAGGAAAAACGCTTGTCATGCGCGCAAATGCCGCAAGACCAATGACTTCAACTGCGGTAATTGTCCATGAAAGAAATGACCACACGCTGGCACCACCATCACAGGCAAGCTTTGGGGGGCGGCCCACTGCAACACAGCGGGCAAAGCAACCGTGTCGTCGCTATCGCCATGTACCAGCAAAGTTTGGTCATGCAACGCTGGCGGCAAAGGAGTTGGGTGGAAATGGGTAACGGCGGTGCCCACCAAAACAATTTTTTCTAAGCGCTGGCTGGGCCACAGTTGCGAAATTGCCTGACAAACCAGATACGCGCCGAATGAAAAACCCGCCAAAGCCAGGGGGCCTTCGGGGGCGAGTTGGCGCAAAGCTGCAAGGACATCGTCGGTTTCGCCAAGTCCCTCGTCATACACACCCTCGCTTTGGTCCACGCCGCGAAAGTTAAAGCGCAAACAATCCCAGCCCGACTGCACATAGGCGCGTGACAAGGTTTGCACCACCTTGTTGTCCATGGTGCCGCCAAACAAAGGATGGGGGTGGGCGACATAGGCCAAGCCTTTGGCAGGGGTGGCAGCTTTTTCTAGTACAGCTCGGTGACGCCCGCCTGGCAGCTCAAGCCACAGCGTTTGCGCAGAAGCGGCCATGGTTAGCGACCGACATCTGATTCAAGCTTTAGGCGCTCGACCACTTTGCCTTGCTGAAGGTGCGAACTGATGATTTCATCAATGTCTTGCTTGTCCACATAGGTGTACCAAACGGCTTCTGGGTAAACCACCAACACAGGTCCCCCGGCACAACGGTCCAGACATCCGGCTTGGTTGATGCGCACACCGCCTGCGCCGTTGAGACCCAAAGCTTTGACCTGGGTTTTGCAATGCTTCCAAGCGTCCTGTGCTTGGTGGTTGCCGCAACAAGCGTCTGGCGTATCGCGCTGGTTGAGGCAAAAGAACACATGGTGTTTGAAATAGCTGTCTTCAGTCATGCAAGTGATTCTAGGTGGCCTCGGCACGGGTTGAGTTGCTGAGCAGGTGCATCACCCCCCACACCATCAGGGCAAAAGGCCAACCCCAACTTAGCCACTCGGTCAGACCATGGAAACGGATGAATTTTCCTTGCTCCCAGGTTTGAACCGTTTGGGCGAAATAGGTACTGGACGGCACCAGGTTCACCACACAAAGAACCGCAGTTTGTAGCAGCAACATGGTGCGCATCAACACCACGGCGGGCAGTCTCACCATCAACAACGCGCTGAGCCAACCCAAGCCCAAGCCTGCAACAGTCAAGGGGGTTAACCAAAACAAAGTGTGCTGAGGTCCATAGGTAACAGAGGCCGACAAAGTGTTGCTTAAAAGTGCCAGCACCACCACCAAACTCACCCACGACAAGCGCTGCCAAGCCTCGCGAACCACTGCCATGCCCAGTAAAGCCGCCACACTCAAACTGCCGGCGATGCTCAGCATCTCTACCCAAGATGGCAAAGGGGCCAACGCGAAAAGGGTTTGCGAAAGCTGTGTCGGCAAGGTCGCCTGTGGCCACACATCTTCCAGTAAGGCCAGCAATTTTTCAGTCACATTGCCCAAACCCAGAAACACAGGTGTTGGAAACAACAAAGCCAAGGGCCATAAAACCATCAAGACCAAGCTGCCACTGGCGTGAGGAACAAGCCATCGCTTGCGAAATTGAACCCAACGGTAAAGCCAGCCGCGTCGCTCCAATAGCGCAGCCAACACCGCCCCAATCAAACCACCCAATGTGTTGAACAGCCAATCTACATGAGACGGCACACGCTGGGGCAAGTAGCTTTGCGAACATTCCATGAAAAAAGACAAGCCCAATGCGCCCAAAAAGCCCAGCAGCACAGCCGCCCAGTGCGGTTTGGCGCTACGCAACATGGCCAAACTCAACCAAAAACCCAAAGGCATATAGCCCAAAAGGTTGCTGCCCATATCGAACAGCGTTTGGTATTTGGGCCAAGGGGCGCTGACAAACGACCAAGGTGCAATGTCTTGGTTACGCCAGTCTTCAAAGGGGTACAAGCTGGCGTAAACGATGACCATCACGCACAACCAAGCCAAGGGCCAAGCCGTGGTGCGGCGTTGCAAAGCTTTCATATGCGCTTAGAAGGGTTTGAGCACCACCAACAGCACAGCGGCCACCATCAGCAGCACAGGGGCTTCGTTGAACCAGCGGTACCAAACATGGGAGTGCGAAGCTTGGCCCGACTCAAAGTGCTTGAGGTGGCGCATACACAGGTGGTGGTAGCCCAAAGTCAGAACGACAACCGCCAATTTGAGACTCATCCAATCGGCTTGCGGGTTGCCGCCGATGCCGTAGCCCAACCACAGCCACAAACCCAGCCCCAAGGCAGGCACCATCAGGATGGTCATGAAGCGCATGAGTTTTCGTGCCATCAACAGCAGGCGTTCCCGCTCTGCAACCGAATCCGGCGGGACCATGGCCAAATTGACAAAGATACGCGGCAAATAAAACAAGCCAGCAAACCAACTGGCCACGAAAATGATGTGAAAGGCTTTGACCCAGAGCATGGCTTGAGTTTAGTGGCAAGCCGTTGCAGCAATGGCCTCGGGTTTCACCCCAATAGTCCAGCCACTCGTTACGGCACAATTTCGTCATGAGCACTCCTACCCAATTCCCCTCCACCCGCCTGCGCCGCTTACGCCGCGATGACTTCACCCGCCGCCTTGTGCGTGAAAACCATGTCACGGTGGACGACCTGATTTACCCCGTTTTTGTATTGGATGGCGAGAAAAAACGCCAAGCCATCGCCTCCATGCCTGGCGTTGAGCGTTTAAGCCTGGACCTGTTGCTGCCTGTGGCCGAACATTGCGTCAAGCTGGGTATCCCCGTCATGGCTTTGTTTCCCGTCATTGACCCCAGCTTGAAAACGCCTGATGGTATGGAAGCCACCAACCGCCAAGGCTTGGTGCCGCGCGTGGTGAAGGCGCTGAAAAAAGAATTTCCCGATTTGGGCGTGATGACCGATGTGGCGCTAGACCCCTTCACCAGCCACGGTCAAGACGGCTGGCTGGACGAGACCGGCTACATCTTGAATGATGAAACGGTGAAAGTGCTGGTGCAGCAAGCGCTCACGCAGGCTGAGGCCGGCGTGGACATCGTGGCACCCAGCGACATGATGGACGGTCGCATTGCCGCTATCCGCCAAGCCTTGGAAGCTGAGGGGCATATTCACACCCGCATCATGGCCTACAGCGCCAAATACGCCAGTGCGTTTTATGGCCCGTTCCGCGACGCGGTGGGCTCGGCTGGCAATTTGGGCAAAAGCAATAAGAAGGTTTACCAAATGGACGCCGGCAACAGCGACGAAGCGCTGCGCGAAGTCGCCATGGACATTGCCGAGGGCGCGG
>JAIXYA010000210.1 GCA_027490485.1 Comamonadaceae bacterium | reverse complement strand
GGATGCCTAAACAATGCACCACCGCAAAACCCCTCACCGGCCCCGAGCCAAAGGCCAACAATGCCAGACCAGCGATCAAGGTGGTGACGTTGGAGTCCAGGATGGTTGACCAAGCGCGGTCGTAGCCGATGTGGATGGCGGTTTGCGGTGCCGCGCCGTTACGCAACTCTTCGCGTATCCGTTCATTGATCAACACGTTGGCGTCAATCGCCATGCCCAGCACCAGCGCCATGGCCGCCATGCCTGGCAGGGTCAGCGTGGCTTGAAGCATGGAGAGCACCGCCACCAACAGCAGCAAATTCACTGCCAGCGCAATGCTGGAGATAACGCCAAACAAGGCGTAGTAAAGACACATAAAGCCGGCAACAGCGACAAAGCCCCAGGTCACACTGTCAAAACCTTTGGAGATGTTCTCAGCGCCTAGGCTTGGACCAATGGTGCGCTCTTCGATGATTTCCAGGGGCGCGGCCAGCGAGCCTGCGCGCAGCAACAAAGCGGTGTCTGCGGCTTCCACGGTGGTCATGCGACCTGAAATTTGAACCCGTCCGCCGCCAATTTCGCTGCGGATGACGGGCGAGGTAACAACTTCGCCTTTGCCTTTTTCAAACAGCAAGATGGCCATGCGCTTGCCCACGTTTTCGCGGGTGACTTCTTTGAAGATGCGAGCGCCTTTAGCGTCTAAGGTCAGGTGAACCGCCGCCTCTTGGGTTTGGCTGTCAAAGCCGGGTTGGGCGTCGGTCAGGTTTTCACCCGTCAACACCACCAACTTTTTCACAATGACCGCTTGGCCACTGCGGTCCAGGTATTTTTCCGCGCCAAAAGGCACTGGGCCGCTGCCCACCTCGGCCAAACGCGCTTCGCTGCCCTCTTCGACCATGCGAATTTCAAGCGTTGCGGTGCGACCCAAAATGTCTTTGGCTTTGGCGGTGTCTTGCACGCCGGGCAGCTGCACCACGATGCGGTCCAAGCCTTGTTGCTGGATGACGGGTTCAGCCACACCCAGTTCGTTGATTCGGTTGTGCAGCGTGGTGATGTTTTGCTTGAGCGCCTGATCTTGCACTTTGCGGGCCGCTTCGGGCTTCAAGTTGGCGCTGAGTTTGACTTCATCGCCTTGCGGGCTGAGGGTGGATACCAAATCGGGGAACTGGTCGCGCATGAGCGACTGCGCCGCGTCCGCTGTGGCTTGGTCGCGAAACCCCATCAGGATGGTTTCTTTTTCCCGCGAGATGCCGTTGTGGCGCAGGTTTTTTTCGCGCAAAGCGCTGCGCAAGTCGCCGCTCAAAGAGTCCAGCTTTTTGGTCAGCGCCGCTTTCATGTCCACTTCCAGCATGAAATGCACACCACCGCGCAAGTCCAGTCCCAAATACATGGGCGCTGCGTGCAGGGCGGATAGCCAACTTGGGGTGCGCGGTATCAAGTTCAGCGCCACCACATACGCGGGGTTGGCTGCATCAGGGTTGAGCGCCTGTTGCATCGCGTCTTTGGCTTGAAGTTGCTGTTCGGTGGTTTCGAAGCGTGCTTTGAGAGAGTTATTCTCAAGACCGATCAAGGTGGGTGTGAGAGAAGCGGCTTTCAGCGCCTCTTCCACTTTACCCAAGGTGGCGGTGTCAACCTTGGCACTGGCCCGTGCAGGAGAAACCTGTACCGCCGGTGCTTCGCCAAAGAAATTGGGCAAGGTGTACAAACCACCGATGCCACAAGCGATCAAAAGGACCAGGTATTTCCAAAGAGCGTAACGGTTCATGGCGCAGGCGTCAGGGTTAAATTATTTGATGCTGCCTTTGGGCAGCACTTGCACCACCGCTGAGCGCTGCATTTGCAGGGTCACGCCGTTGCCCACTTCCAAACCGATCTGGTTGTCGCCGAGTTGGGCGATCTTGCCCAACATGCCGCCTGAGGTGACCACTTCGTCGCCCTTGGCCAAAGCGTCGAGCATGGCTTTGAGCTCTTTTTGGCGTTTCATTTGGGGGCGGATCATGACGAAATACAGCACCACAAACATCAGCACCAAAGGCAGCATGCTCATGAGCGAGGAACCGAGGTCACCACCGGCGGTGGCAGCGGGGGCGGATTGGGCGTAGGCAGGTGAAATGAACACAGTAAATTCTCCAGATTCAGGCAACCGGCGATTGTATGCGGTTGACTTAAACCGACTTAGGGTCAGCCTATTTATTTATGACCTGCAAATTGACGTGAGTAAAGAGGCCTGATTTGCGAGGCGCGTCAAATACCAGAGCAATATTTCGTCGCTTAAATACATCCAAAAGAATTCATTTTTATTGGATAAATAGTGATAAACGGAAAAATATTCAACAATAAGTTTTCAAATTCATTTTTAGGAGTATATGGATGTTGAAAACTTTGTCAATACTTTTCATGGGTCTGTTGTCCCTTGGCGCACAAGCCCAGCAAAAACAACTGTATTGGGGTGCTGAGTTGGGTTCTTCCACGCTGGGAGATGCCACCGCAGACCTGAATAATGTGCTGGTTTCAAGGTTCGGTGGGTCGGCCAGCTCGACCCAGGATAAAAGCATTGGAATGTTCAAAATTGTGGGCGGTTACCGTTACAACGAGTTTGTGGATATGGAGCTGGCTTATCTTCAAAGCAATTCAGCCAAATCAAACTTCAAGGGCGTGTCCTCGGGTTCCAATGCCTACAGTGGAAATGCAACTGTGACGTTTAGCGGTATTGAGTATGCAGTGAACTTCAGACCCAGCATCAGCAGTGGTTGGAACGGAGCTTACTTTCGCATCGGTGGGCACAACATAAAACTCATCTCCAAAGCGAGCATCACCGGGACTCAGACTCAGCAATTTACTGACAGCACCTCAGGCGCGGGGCTTTTGTACGGCGTGGGTTACGACACAGCGCTCAATACTTCGACCAAAGTCAGATTCTCGGCCGTCAAATATTTCAAATTTGCCGGCGAATACGAGGACACCGCTAGCTTTGTATCGCTTGGGCTTGTCCGCGATTTTTAAGGCGACAAATTTACAGCCGGAAGAAGGTATTGATTTGCCTGAACCCCTCCCCCCTGACCTGCACCAAGCCATCCGCGCCTTATTGTTGGCTGCCCGTGTCATGGTGCTGCCCGAATTCGCGACGTACTGCGTCTCGAACCAGTCACAGATAGGCGTGAAAACCCACCTCATCAACGGGGCTTGAGTCAGGTCGGCCGCAGCCGACGTTGTGCAAGCATGGAGGCGAGGCCGAGCCTGCTCAGGCGCTGTTGGTGAGATTGCTTTGCTTCGCTCGCAATGACAATTCATCGCAATGACGAGGTTGCTTCGTCGCTACGCTCCTCGCAATGACGTTCAACTCAAATGCGGCCCAATCAATCCCGCAATCTCAAACATCCCCACCGAGTCCTTGCCAAACACCGCTTTGAGCTTGGCGTCAGCATGGATGGTGCGCTTGTCTTTCGGGTCTTGCAGACCTTGTTCTTTGATGTAGTCCCACAGCTTTTTCATCACCTCGGTGCGAGCCACGGCTTCTGAGCCGATCACTGCGGCCAAAGCCGCGCTGGGCGCTTTGCCTGCCGCTGGTTTGCGCGGGGCTTTGGGCTTGGCTTCTTTGGGTGCTTTGGCTGCCGCTTTCTTGGCCGCAGGCGTCTTTTTGCCGGGCATGGTTTTGCCAGCGGCTTTGGCCAAGGCGCGGGTCGTAGGTGCACCGCCTTTTTTCGGGTACTTGCTGGGCTCGAAGGCAAAGCTCACCTTGCCAGCTTCGGCGTCATAGGTGAGGTAGGCCTTGAAGGCGCGGCGGGTGCGCATGGAGACAAACTTCTCCAGCAAATCGGTTTTGCCCTCACTCAGCAGCTTCTTCACCTGGTCATGCTCAATCACCTGTTGCAAGATCACGCGGCCGGTTTTGAAGTCGCAGCTGGGCGTGGGCTGGGCATTGGTGGGCACGGCTTTGCTGCACACATAGTTGGCGCCGTGTTCATGCACCGCAGAGCCGCACTTGGGGCATGCGCCCAAATTCTCGGCATCGCCAAACTCCACGATCTCGCCGCTCTCGGCGTTTTTGTCGTCGCCAAAGTCAAACTCCAGCTTCCAGTTCTTTTCTTCTTCGTTGAACTTGAGCGCAATTTCGGCGGTGAAAGGCCAGCCCGCTTTGGAGCGGAAACCTTCCAAAGGGCCAATCTTTTTGTCGCGCAAGAAATGCTCCACCTCTTCCAACTCGAAGGTGCGACCCGCAGGTGTTTTGCCAAACGAGAAGCCGCAGCCTGGGCCTTCGATCTCCCCGTCGGCATTGGTCTTGGCGACAGCACCCGGCGCGCCTATGCAGGTGTAGCGGCGGTAGTTTTCTTTCACCACACCGCCGCAGGTGGGGCAGGGGGTGGTGAGGGTGGCGTAGTCGCCT
>JAIXYA010000150.1 GCA_027490485.1 Comamonadaceae bacterium | reverse complement strand
CGCCAGCAAAGCACAGGTTATTGTGGTTGGTGGCGGCTATGGGGGGGCGACTGCCGCCAAATACATCCGTGTTTTATCGAACTACAACATTCCTGTTCTACTGATTGAACCTCAGTCTGATTTCGTTTCATGTCCGATGTCCAATTTGGTTATTGGTGGCAGCAAAAATTTGAAAGACATCACGACCTCTTACGTTGGGCTGACACAAAAGCATGGCGTCAAAGTCATACGCGATCGCGTCATCAGCATTGATCCAGATAAAAAAACAGTTTCGCTGGCCAATGGTCCCGCGGTACCCTACGACAAACTGGTTTTGTCACCCGGTGTTGACATGATGTTTGACAGCATCGAGGGTTTAAAAGCTGCCAACGACAACGGCCGTATCTTGCAAGCTTGGAAAGCAGGTGCAGAAACCACCGCCTTGCGCAAACAACTGCAGGACATGCCGACTGGCGGAGTCTACGCGCTGACAATTCCTGAAGCGACCTACCGCTGCCCCCCAGGCCCTTATGAGCGACCCAGCCAAGTGGCGCATTATTTCAAGCAAGCCAAGCCCAAGTCCAAGGTGCTGATTCTGGACGCCAACCCAGATGTCACCTCCAAAGGACCTTTGTTCAAAAAATTCTGGTCTGAAAACTACAAAAACATCATCGAGTTCAGGCCCAATCACAAAGTGACTGCTGTTGATGGGCATGCGGGACTGATCCAATTCGATGTCCAAGAAGCAGTGCATGCCAATGTCCTCAATGTCTTGCCCGATATGCGTGCCAGCAGCATTGCAGTACAAACTGGCTTAGCAACTGCAAACAAACGTTGGTGTGGCGTGAACTATTTGACCTTTGAGTCCACCGTTGCCAAAGATATCCATATCTTGGGCGACGCCATGTTGGCCGCACCTGCCATGCCTAAATCGGGACACATGGCGAACTCGCATGCCAAGGTGACTGCCGCTGCCGTTGTGGCCCAACTGAGTGGGCTTGACATCAACCCAGCACCTTTCTTAACCAACACCTGTTACAGCTATGTCAGTGACAACATGGTTGTTCATGTGGCTTCTGTGCACCAATTCAACTTGGAAGAAAAAACCTATAAAACAGTTCCTGGCTCGGGCGGTGTTTCCTCTGAAGCCAATACCTTGGAAGCTACCTACGCATGGAACTGGGCACAAAATATTTGGGCAGACAGCTTGTTATAGGCTGCTCAGCCAGGTCTAAATCATGCCTTACGCTTGGTAAGCCACTCGTCCATCCACCAAGGTTGCTCTGACTTGGGCCGTCATTTCGCTGCCGCTCAGGTCGAATGCAAAAGGCGTGTGTTTGCATTGGCTGCGAAGGTTTTCAGGCAACACTTGCCAACTTGCATGTGGATCTAGAACACACACATCAGCAGGAGCGCCAAGGCTTAAGCTACCCCGATCAGTCAGACCTAAAAGCGCGGCGGGTGCACTGGTAATGACCTTTAAGGCACGCAGTTTGTCTACCTGACTTTGCGTAGCCCATTTCAAACTGGCACTCAGCAATAACTCCAACCCTGTGGCCCCTGGCTCAGCTTGTGCAAACGGCAAAGCCTTGGCATCGCCCTCGACAGGTGTGTGGTCTGACACCAAGATGTCGATGGTGCCATCGGCCAAGCCCTGTCGCAAGGCTTCTCGGTCGCGCTGTTGCCGCAGGGGCGGGGTCAATCGAGCTCGCGTATCAAAGTAGCCAATATCTGCATCGGTGAAATGCAGGTTATTGATACTGACATCACAAGACAAGGGCAGCCCTTCGGCCTTGGCAGAACGAACCAAGTCCACACCTGCTGAACTGGAGAGTTTGCTCACATGAACGCGTGCACCTGTCATGCGCATGAGGTCAATATAGGTGTGCAGTGCAATGGTCTCGGCTGCCGCTGGCACGCCACTCAAACCCATACGGGTAGCCAAGGGTCCGCTGGCAACAATGCCTTTGCCTAGGTAGCTGTCCTGTGCTCGGAGCCAAACAGCATAGCCAAAGGTAGCGGCATATTGCATGGCACGTTGCAGGCTCTGTGTGTTCGAAATAGCGTTCTCTGCCTGAGTGAATCCGACACAGCCCGCTTGGGTTAATTCGACCATGGGGGTCAGCACATCACCCTGAAGACCGCGTGTCAATGCACCCAAGGGATAAACATTGGCCAGGTGCAGCCGCTTGGCACGAAATTGCAACATCTCCACCAAGCCGGGCTCATCAAGCACCGGCTGGGTGTCTGGCAAACACACCACGCTGGTAATACCGCCCGCTACGGCCGCAGTTAACTCGCTCTCGAGCATGCCTTCGTGTTCATGCCCGGGTTCGCCAAGGCGTGCACAGCCGTCAACCAAGCCGGGGATGACCCAGCAGTTTGAAGCGTCGATTTGCTTATCTGCATGGAAGTCTTTGGAGACTTGACCCATGGCCACCACTTTGCCATCGGCGATCGCCAAATCGGCCTTGGCGTCAAAGCCACTAGCGGGGTCAAGGAGATGACCGTTGTGAATCAAAATTTTCATGCATCATTCCCTGCAACGATAGACATCACCGCCATACGCACAGCGATACCAAAAGTCACCTGATTCAAAATCACACTTTGCGGACCATCGACCACCGCCGATTCAATTTCAACGCCTCGGTTAATGGGTCCAGGGTGCATGACGATGGCATCGGGTTTGGCGGCTTGCAGCCTGGCAGTTGTCAAACCGAAATTCTTGAAATATTCCTGGCTAGAGGGAAGCAAAGCACCGCTCATGCGCTCGTTTTGCAAGCGCAAAGCGATGACCACATCACAATCGCGAATGCCTTCTTCAAGGCTGTAGAAAACCTTTACGCCCAATTGAGATAAGTCTGAAGGAATCAAGGTGCGGGGACCCACCACGCGAACCTCGGCACAGCCTAAAGTGGTGAACGCATGAATATCTGAACGCGCCACGCGAGAATGCAAAACATCCCCCACGATCGCCACACGCAAGTTGGCAAAGTCCTTTTTGAAGTGACGAATGGTGTAGGCATCCAGCAAACCCTGGGTAGGATGCGCATGGCGTCCATCTCCTGCATTGATGACATGCACATGGGGGGCCACATGCTCGGCGATCAGGTAAGGGGCGCCAGACTCGCCGTGGCGAACCACAAAAATGTCTGCAGCCATTGCGCTCAAGTTGGCAATGGTGTCGAGCAAGGTCTCTCCCTTGCTGGCTGAAGAACGGGCAATATCCAAATTGAACACATCCGCACTGAGTCTTTTGGCGGCAATTTCAAAGGTGGCTCGGGTGCGAGTGCTGTTTTCAAAAAAAAGATTAAAGACCGACTTACCTCTCAAAAGCGGTACTTTCTTGACATCGCGGTCACTCAGCGAAACAAACTGTGTGGCCGTATCCAAGATATGTGTCAGGATCTCACGCGATAAACCTTCGGTGGACAACAGATGGATGAGTTCGCCGTTTTTATTCAGTTGGGGGTTGCGTTTGTACAGCATGGGCTAGCCTTCCAATGAAAACGCAAATTGGCCTTGACTGTCTTGCTTCAAGCGCAAGGTCTGCGCCGCAGGCAAAGCCACATGGGTGATTGCCACATCCGCTTGAATGGGCAACTCACGTCCTGAACGGTCAACCAGCACCGCCAAATGAACTGCTTTGGGACGACCATAGTCAAACAATTCATTGACTACCGCACGTATGGTGCGTCCGGTGAAAAGCACGTCGTCAATCAACCAAATGACAGCGCCTTCCACCTCGAACGGAAGTTTGGTCGCAATGCTTTCTGCCATGCCACGTTTGGAAAAATCATCTCTGTGCAAAGACGAGGACACGATACCAAAGGGAACTTGTCGCGCTAAGTCACGCTGCAAACGCTCAGCCAACCAAGCACCGCCAGAAGTGATGCCGACCAAATGCGCCTCGGGTACAAGTGTGTTTTGCAAGCTGACACACAACTGCTGGTACAGCGCTTGTGCATCTAGTGATGAATAATCAGTGTTCATGAGCTCAGACTTCGCAGAAATTGATCCAATATGACACACGCAGAAGCTGCATCAACATCCAACGCACCTTGGCTGCGAGCTTCAGTGGTTGAGTAACGTTCATCTACCTCAAACACAGGCAAGTTGTAACGCCCACGCAGTTGTCTTGCAAATTTTTGTGCATGAAGGGTGTTTTCGTGCGCTGCCCCATCGGGGTGGTAAGGCACACCGACAACCAAAGCGTCAGGCTGCCACTGGTCTATATGCTTGGTGATAGATGTCCAGCGTGCTTGACCAGAGCCATGAACCGTGCCTTGTGGCTTGGCTTGCCCCAGCAGGCGAGACGCATACGCTACGCCGGTGCGTTGTTGTCCAAAGTCAAAAGCCAAAAAAGAGTGCAACTCGGTTGCAGCGGTTGGGGACACCGCCAGACTCACGCGTGACCCGCCTGAGGTGAAAGCATCCAAGCTTGTAAACCTAAAAGAGCCAATGCACGGTCATATCGCTGATCTATGGGTGTGTCAAAAATCACCTGTGGATCGGCTTGCACTGTGAGCCAACTGTTCTCCCCCAGCTCGGACTCCAGCTGTCCTTGCGCCCATGCAGAGTACCCAAGGGTGATGAGCACCCGTCGGGGACCAGCACCCGTAGACAAAGCCTCAAGCACATCTTTGGAAGTGGTCATCTCTAAGCCACCTGGAATAGACAATGTCGAGGCATAAGCAGCCTCACTGGCTTCAGCAGCTGTCATGGTGTTGGACAGGGGTTCATGCAAAACAAATCCGCGTTCTGTGTGAACAGGGCCACCCTGAAAGACAGGAATTTCAATCAAATCAGAACGACCCAAATTGAGCTCAACCTTTTCGAACAGGTCTTGCATACGCAGGGTACTGGGTTTGTTGATAATCAAGCCCAAAGCACCTCGGTCGCTGTGTTCGCACATATAAACCACGCTGCGATTGAATGATTCGTCCATCAAACCGGGCATGGCAATCAAAAAATGATGCGTCAGGTTGATGGGTTCGAAATCTTGGGTCATTGGGTTATTTTAAAGGGTGAAGATGAAGCCAAACTCTAGGGACTTTTTTGACCGATCGCTGGTGTGGTTTAGACGCGATTTACGCGCAGATGACCACGCGGCGCTGCACCACGCCCTGCTGCGTAGCAAGCAGGTTTTTTGCGTCTTTATTTTTGACACTGCCATCCTTGAAAGTCTTCCACGCCATGACAGACGGGTGGCATTTATCCATGGCAGTTTGGTTGATCTGGACCAGCAACTTCGCACGCTTTCAGGTCAAGAGGACACAGGGCTGTTGGTGCGCCAAGGCGAACCAACAGCCTGCTTGCAGCAATTGGTCAGCGAACTGGGTATTCAAGCGGTGTTTACCCACCATGATGATGAACCTTATGCATTAAAGCGGGACACCGCAGTCAAAGGTGTGCTTGCCAACCTTGGCGCCTCTTTTGTCAGCTTCAAAGACCATGTGGTGTTTGAACGAAGTGAAATCTTGACCCAAAACGGTCAGCCTTATGGCGTTTTCACTCCATACAAAAACAACTGGTTAAAGAAAGTCACTGCTGCCGATTTGGCTGAAAAACACGTCAAGCCTTCTGCCGGTCAGCTGGCTCCTGTTCCTGAGGCCTTGCGCCGTCCCATGCCTAGCCTAGAAGAGATTGGTTTTGAAGCAGTCGATTTGGCTGCGCTTCACATACAACCGGGCAGCAGCGGCGCACAGCTTTTGCTCAAAGACTTTGTCAAACGGATCAGCCAGTACCAGCAAACCCGCGACTTTCCCAGCGTGAAAGGACCGAGCTACCTGAGTGTGCATTTGCGTTTTGGTACGGTGTCAACCAGACGCTTAGCCAGACTGGCTTACCCTTTGGCAATAGAGGGGGTTGCAGGTGCACAAACATGGCTGGGCGAGTTGATTTGGCGCGATTTTTACCACCAAATATTGCACCACCACCCACGGGTTGTCAAACAATCATTTAAGCCAATCTATGACGCAATTGAATGGGAAACCGGCAAGGAAGCCAAACAATTGTTTGCCGCATGGTGTGAAGGGCGAACAGGCTATCCACTGGTCGATGCGGCCATGGCACAAATCAACCAAACCGGCTATATGCACAACCGCTTACGCATGGTGGTGGCCTGTTTCTTGGTGAAAGACTTGGGCATCGATTGGCGCTGGGGCGAACAGTATTTCGCTCAGCAACTGATCGATTTTGATTTGGCTGCCAACAACGGCGGTTGGCAATGGGCCAGTTCCAGTGGCTGCGATGCTCAGCCTTACTTTCGTATCTTCAACCCCATCAGCCAAAGCGAAAAATTTGATTCGCAGGGGAAATTTATTCGCCGCTACTTACCTCAACTTGCAGCGCTGCCCAACGACGCGATTCACGCACCTTGGTTGGCAAAGCCCTTGGTCTTGGAAGCGGCCAATGTCACGCTGGGCAAGACTTACCCAATGCCCATTGTTGACCACGCCAAGGCACGCTTGAAAACCTTGATGCGTTACAGCGTGGTTAAAAGCAAGAGCGACTGAGTAGCTGGGTGCCTAGATTTGCACCATTTCAAAATCTTCCTTGCGAGCACCACACTCTGGGCAGGTCCAATTCATGGGCACTTGTTCCCAAGGTGTTCCAGGGGCAATGCCCTCTTCAGGCGCTCCAGCAGCTTCGTCGTAAATCCATCCACAAATCAAGCACATCCAAGTCTTGTTCACAGTCATTTCTTTCTGGTTAATGAGGTAAAACCCGCTAGAGCGGTGGCATAGAATGAAACAGATTCTATAGATGGCACATGAACACTCCTACCCCCCTGCCTGATGAAGGCCAATCTGAGGAAATGGCGCACCCTTGCGTGCTGTGTTTCAATGCCAACGACCCCAGCGGCGCAGGCGGTTTAACCGCAGACATCTTGGCGATGTCTTCTGTAGGCGCTCATGTATTGGCGATCTCCACGGGCAGTTATGTGCGCGATACCGCCGAGGTTTTCGACCATATTGCGGTGGACGATGAAGCGGTTGATGAACAAGCTCGCACCATCTTGGAAGACATTGCGGTTCAAGTGATCAAAATTGGTTTTTGTGGCTCCCCTGATGTTCTTTCCACGGTGGCTGAAATTTGTGCTGACTACGCCAATGTGCCCGTGGTTGCCTACATGCCCAGTCTGTCGTGGTGGCAAGATGAACCCATAGACGCTTACCAAGACGCTTTCATAGAACTGGTCTTGCCTCAAACAACCGTATTGGTGGGCAACCACAGCACCTTGTGGCGTTGGCTGCTTCCAGAATGGGGCAGCGACCGCAGTCCCACTGCTAGAGATTTGGCCAAAGCTGCGGCCGATAAAGGGGTGCCTTACACCTTTGTCACGGGCATGCCCCAAACGGGTGGTCAACACACTGAAAACGCCTTGGCTACACCTTTGAATGTGATCGTCAGCGAAACCATTGAACGCTTTGATGCGGTCTTCACGGGTGCTGGCGACACATTGAGCGCAGCTTTGGCGGGCTTGCTGGCCATGGGAGACGATTTGGAAGCTTCTGCTGGAGAGGCCCTTGGTTACCTCGATGGCAGCTTGGACGCTGGTTTTCGCCCCGGCATGGGACACGCCGTTGCTGATCGCCTGTTTTGGGCGCACAGCGTAGACGAAGGTAGCGGGTTTGAAGACGACGATGCTGCCGCCACCGCTGAAGACTTCTCTTTGCCCGCCCACCAAACACGACATTGATGTTTATTCACTGAAACCATGACCGATCTGAACCAAACCCTCTTCGACCGAGCCCGTCAAGTCATCCCCGGCGGTGTCAATTCCCCTGTACGCGCCTTTCGCGCTGTGGGCGGCACGCCCCGCTTTGTCAAACGCTCCCAAGGCGCTTATTTTTGGGACGCTAACGACAAGCGTTACATCGACTACATCGGTTCTTGGGGCCCCATGATCTTGGGTCACGGCCACCCCGCCGTGGTCGAGGCCGTGCAAAAAGCGGTGTTGGAGGGCTTCTCTTACGGCGCTCCCACTGAGCGCGAAATTGAACTCGTTGAGGCCCTGCTGAAGCTCATGCCCTCGATGGACATGGTGCGCTTGGTCAGCTCCGGCACCGAGGCCGGCATGAGCGCTTTGCGTTTGGCCCGTGGCGCCACAGGGCGCAGCAAGTTCATCAAGTTCGAGGGCTGCTACCACGGCCACGCCGACGCATTGCTGGTGAAAGCTGGTTCGGGCTTGGCCACCTTTGGCAACCCTACCAGCGCCGGTGTGCCCCCCGAAGTGGTGCAGCACACCTTGGTGCTCGAGTACAACAACATCGCCCAACTGGAAGAAGCTTTTGCATTGCACGGCAAAGAGTTGGCGTGTTTGATGATCGAGCCCATCGCCGGCAACATGAACTTTGTGCGTGCCAGCGTGCCCTTCATGAAACGCTGCCGTGAGCTCTGCACCCAGCACGGCGCATTGTTGGTGTTTGACGAGGTGATGACCGGCTGCCGAGTCGCCTTGGGCAGCGCCCAAAGTGTGTACGCCCAATCCATTCCCGGCTTTGAACCCGATGTGACGGTATTGGGCAAAGTGATCGGTGGCGGCATGCCGCTGGCTGCATTTGGTGGTAAACGCGCTGTCATGGAACAACTCGCACCCTTGGGGCCGGTGTACCAAGCGGGCACCCTGAGCGGCAACCCCGTCGCCACTGCCTGCGGTCTGGCCACCTTGAAAGAAATTTCCAAACCTGGTTTCTTCGATGCGCTGTCGGCCCGAACCCAAAGTTTGGTCGATGGCCTCACAGGCGCGGCGGCCAAAGCGGGTGTGCCCTTCAGCGCCGATTGCCAAGGCGGCATGTTTGGTTTCTTTTTGCTGCCCGAGCTGCCGCAAAACTACGCCAAGGTCATGACCAGCGACAGCCCCAAGTTCAACCAACTCTTCCACGGCTTGCTTGACAAAGGTGTTTACATCGCACCTGCGCTGTACGAAGCAGGTTTTGTCAGCGGTGCGCACACGGCAGATGATATTTCTGCCACGGTGCAAGCGGCGGCAGAGGTGTTTGCTTCTTTGTGAAACGTATTCTGTAAATAGCCCTTATCAGACAGGGACTGGTCGAGCTTATTTTTGGACAGCAACAATTTGTGCATGGGTGGCCGTGTCAAACGCCTTAGCCTTCCCAATATAGAAACGATCGATACGCCAGTCTTTCAAAACCTGAATCGCCAAATCAAATTCAGCGGTATCTAAGCTGTAAAGATCTTTAACAGAGAATTCAATATCAGACTCTAGGGAAAGAATAAGTTTGGAAAACGTTTGTCCAACAGCAGAATTCGGATTTTGTTCTATCAATTTTTTAGCTTGCTTGATGGCACGCATGCAATACCCCTAATAAGATAAATAATCCTACAGCAGTTCCTATCTTTTTTTTATGTCAATAGTGTGACAAATTGATCTGTATCAATGACGGAAGTGACGCACACCCGTGAATACCATG
>JAIXYA010000133.1 GCA_027490485.1 Comamonadaceae bacterium | reverse complement strand
CGCCAATGCTTGCAGTGATGTTGCATGATGGTCTTTCAACTCTGCCTTGAGGGCGTCTGGCCAGCAACGGAAATTGCGCTCCACGGAACGCGCATAAGTGGGGTCATAGTGCTGTGACAGTAACTCTTGCACCACTTGGCGAATATGGCCAGAGCGAACCAGTAACTGCCATTGCTCAATGACCACTTTCCCACGTGCTTCAATGAGGGTTGTCAGTCTGTTGCAAAACTGCTCAGGGTCTTGTGCAAAAAACGCATAGTCCTCCATCAGCAGTTCTACTCTTTCCTCCAAGGGCAATATCAAGTCAATGCACTGACTGGCTCGCATCGTCTCCATCACAGTTTCAGGCACACTGACATTGCCCACTTTTTTGCTCTCTGCCTCTACATAGACCACTTGGCTTGGGTCAAACTGGCGAAGCGTATCCCAAACACGCATGTCAAATTGCTTTTGACTGGGTTGCGATTGGCCAGGGATACGGCCCAACACCGAACTGCGATGCACTGCCAGCGCTTCAAGGTCTAAAACTTGCGCACCTTGCGCGGCTAAGGCATGAAGCAGACGGGTTTTGCCTGACCCTGTGGGGCCAGTGACGACCTTGAATTGAAGGCTAAGGGCCAATTGACTGGTCTGCTGAACAACGGCGGCACGAAAGGCTTTGTAGCCGCCTTCAATGACATTGACTTTGAAGCCAATCTGCCCAAGCACCAAGGCCAAAGAGCCACTCCGCTTTCCTCCACGCCAGCAGTAAATCAAAGGTCGCCATGTTTTAGGCAAGTCCATCACATGGTTTTCAATATGTTGGGCGATATTGGCCGCTACCAACGATGCGCCAAGTTTGTTGGCCTCGAAAGCGCCGACTTGTTTGTAAAGTGTGCCTACCTTGATGCGTTCTTCGTTGGTGAGAGAAGGCCAATTGAGCGCCATGGGTAAATGGTCAAGGGCAAACTCATCTTCGCTGCGGGCATCAATGATGCAACTCAAACCATCGTTGTGCATCATCAAGGCCATAGCCTCTTCTGCGCTGACAAGTTCAACAGGCATCAGAGCAATTTCTTTAACACTGGCCACACATTGGCAAGCATTTTTGGGTGTGCGGCGGCATTGGGGTGAATACGATCCGCTTGGAACCACTCAGCAGCGTTGGGTGTGTCCGCAATGCCTTTCAGTAGAAAAGGAACCACGGCTGTTTTATGGGTCTTACTCAAACGGACAAAAACTTGTGAAAATTCTGACGCATAGTCAGCCCCATAGTTAGGCGGAACTTGCATACCCAGCAACAGCACTTTGGCTTTGATTGCTTGGCAAGCTTTGATCATCTCTTGCAAGTTGTCTTCTGTCATCTTCATTGAAAAACCACGCAATGCATCATTGCCACCCAACTCAATGATGACGATCCCGGGTTGGTGTTGTTGTAAAAGCGCAGGCAAGCGGGAGCGACCACCTGCTGTGGTGTCGCCACTGATGCTGGCATTGACCACCTGCCAAGTTGATTGTTCTTTGAGCAGTTGTTGCGCTAGCAAAGCGACCCAACCACTGCCACGTGGCAAGCCATATTCAGCGCTGAGGGAGTCGCCAACCACCAACAATTTGCGATCTTTCGCCAAGGCCAATGGGGCAAATACACCTTGCGTCAACAGGCCCAAGGCCAGCAAGTTAAAGTAACGTCGTCTCCACAATGGCACTGTATATGTCCTCCAGCCTGATTGCCGTCTCTCATGTTTACAAATCTGTCACAGATGCCACCGGCACCCTCGACATTCTCCGCGATATCGATTTTTCTTTAAACGCCCAACAAACCTTGGCTATTGTGGGTGCTTCTGGCTCTGGCAAAAGTACTTTGTTGGCGATCATGGCAGGTTTAGATACGCCCACCCAAGGCACGGTGCATATAGCGGGTCAAGACCTTTTTCTCTTGGATGAAGACCAACGGGCTGCATTGCGCGCCAAGCACATCGGTTTTGTGTTTCAAAGTTTTCAATTGTTGGCACCGCTGACTGCACTTGAAAACGTGATGTTGCCGCTTGAACTGTCGGGTCACCCCAACCCCAAACCTGTGGCCAAAGAGATGCTTGCGCGGGTGGGTCTGTCAGAGAGACTGAATCACTACCCTAAAGTCATGAGCGGAGGCGAGCAGCAACGTGTGGCGTTGGCGCGAGCTTTTGTGGTCAAGCCAGATGTTTTGTTGGCTGATGAACCCACTGGCAGCTTAGACCATGCCACCGGCGAAAAAGTCATGGCACTGATGCTGGACCTCAATCAAGAATTGGGGACAACCTTGGTCTTGGTCACCCACGATATTGCGCTTAGCCAGCGATGCGATCAACGCTTGCTGATAGAGGCAGGGCAGGCACAACTGATTGGTTAATCAGCGGGTACGGCTCTTCATGGCACGTTCAACTTCGCGCTTGCCTTCACGGTCTTTGATGGTGTCGCGTTTGTCATGCTCTGCTTTGCCTTTGGCCAAAGCAATTTCGCATTTGATGCGTCCATTTTTCCAATGTAAATTGAGTGGCACCAAGGTATAGCCTTTTTGTTCCACCTTGCCAATCAAGCGGCGAATTTCGTCTTTGTGCAGCAGCAGTTTACGTGAACGAACAGCGTCGGGATTGACATGGGTAGAGGCGGTTTTCAGCGGGTTGATTTTGCAACCAATGACATACATTTCGCCATTGCGAATGACCACATAGCCATCGGTGAGTTGCACCTTGCCTTCACGCGCGGCTTTGACTTCCCACCCTTCCAAGACCATCCCAGCTTCTAGGCGTTCTTCGAAAAAGTAGTTGAAGGCCGCTTTTTTATTGTCGGCAATGCGGGTAGAAACGTCGGTTTTGGTGGCCATAAGGGGGGTAAAAGAGAAAGGCGAGGTCTTTACAATCGCCACAACCGCCAACTTGGCAGAGCCCCATTCTATGAAAACCATCGAGAAGTCTGTCCTTATCTGGTTTAGCGCACAAGAGATGTTCAATTTGGTCGTTGATGTCCGCAGCTACCCGCGTTTTCTGCCTTGGTGCGACAAGACCGAAATACTCGATGAAACACCAGACGCCATGACCGCCCGTATTGGCATGACATTCGGCGGCTTGCACAAAAGTTTCACCACGCACAACACCCATGTCATGCCGCAACAGGTGCGGCTTGATTTGGTGGATGGCCCTTTCAAACACTTGCAAGGGGAGTGGAATTTCATCGCTCTAGGAGATGAGCGTGCTTGCCGGGTCGAGCTGAAACTTTCCTACAGTTTTGATTCCGTCTTTGGTGCTTTGGTGGGCCCTGTGTTTGACCGCATAGCCGCGACTTTGGTCGACTCATTTGTCAAACGTGCAGAGGTGGTCTACGCCTCATGAAAATTGAAGTCGTGATCTCCATGGGACCCCGCCAAGTGGTCAGTGGATTCGTCGACTGCGAAGTAGGCGTGACAGCGGCAGAAGTAAAAGCCATTGCGCTACAGCAACTAGCGTTAAAGACAGAAGCGTTTTCTTTGTGGCGTACTGCTGTTTGGGGTAAAGCTGTGCAAATAGACACGCCATTGGTGCAGGGTGACCGCCTTGAGCTGCTGCGACCCTTGCTGGTCGATCCCAAAGAGGCGCGTCGCTTGCGTTTTAACCAGCAAGGAAGCCGTGCTGCGGGTTTGTTCGCTAAAAAAAGGCAAGGTGCAAAAGCAGGTTACTGAGTCACCTGAGCCACCTGAGTAGAGGTAAACAACAACCTCTCGGTAACTTCAACCAAGGTTTGGCGGTCATAGGGTTTGAGCAAAAAGTCATCCGCACCCGCTTGCATAAATCTGTCGCGGTCACCAGAATTGACGTTGGCGGATAAACCCAAAATTGGCAAGTGCTGACCTTGCACATCCACGGTACTGCGAATCGATTTGCTGGCCTCTATCCCGTCCATTTGCGGCATGATCATGTCCATGAATACCAGATCAAAGTCTGCGTTTTTGAGAGATTGCAAAGCGTGTAAGCCGTCCTCAGCTTCACTCAAATACGCATTGGGGTATTCCAACTTTAAAATTTGACGCAGCAGCAAGCGGTTCATGGCAACATCATCAACGATTAAAAAGCGCCAAGCATGTTGCTGCAATTTGACAAAGCGTGGGCTTTGTACAAGGTTTGCGCGCTTGGGTTCTGTGGCCAACAACCGAACAGTGAACCAAAATAGACTGCCCTTTCCTAACTCGCTTCGCACCCCAAT
>JAIXYA010000192.1 GCA_027490485.1 Comamonadaceae bacterium | reverse complement strand
GAATTTTTTGAAGTCAGAGTCGCGCTTCATCTCCATGGCCTTGATAAAAAGGCAGATAAATCTTCGTTTACTGAAGACACCTACAAACAAATTTCCTCCTCGGCGCATGAGTTGGTTGATGAGCAATACCGTGTTTTCAACGAAGAATTAATTCCGGCATTTGAAGCTAATGGCATACACCTTATTACGCATAGCGAAAGAAACACAGCCCAAAGAAAATGGGTAAAGGAATACTTTGACCGTGAGGTCAAACCGCTTTTAACGCCCATTGGTTTGGACCCTGCGCATCCCTTTCCCTTGGTGGCCAACAAATCTCTCAATTTCATTGTGAAACTTTCTGGCAAAGATGCGTTTGGACGGGAAAACGAAATTGCCATCGTCAAGGTGCCTAGATCTCTGCCCAGGGTCATCAAGTTGCCAGCCAAATTGAATGGCTCATCTACCACCCTGCTGGTAACTCTGTCCAGTGTGATTCGTTCTCACTTAACGGATTTATTCCCCGATCGCGTGGTGGGTCATTTTTCCCAGTTTCGCGTTACCCGTGACTCCGATCTTCTGGTGGATGAGGAAGATGTCACAAATCTGCGTACGGCACTACGGCATGGCTTAGAGCACCGACAGTTTGGCCTTGCAGTGCGCTTGGAGGTGTCGTCTGGTTGCTCGGATCACTTAGCTGATTTTTTGATGCATCAATTCAAGCTTCCATCCAATGCGCTGTATCGCGTTCATGGCCCTGTCAATCTTGTTCGGCTCAGTCAAATCATTGACTTGGTCGACAAGCCCGATTTACTTTTCCAACCCCATCAGGGGTCATATCCCCGTCAGCTGAACAAAGAGGAATCTATCTTTGCTAGGCTCCAGGCGGAGGATGTGCTGATTCACCAACCATTTGAAAGTTTTTCCGGCGTCTTGGATTTTTTGAGACAAGCTGTAAACGACCCCAAGGTATTGGCTATCAAGCAAACCATCTATCGAACAGGCATTGACTCGGAGTTGATGGACCTGCTGCGTGAGGCTGTTCGCCGTGGCAAAGAAGTGACTGCGGTGGTTGAGATCAAGGCCCGATTTGATGAAGAGGCAAATATCAACTGGGCTGAAAGATTGGAGTCAATTGGGGCGCAGGTGGTTTATGGCGTGGTCGGCCTCAAAACACACGCCAAAATGCTTTTGGTGACCCGCAAGGAGGGTAATCGACTTATTCGCTATGCCCATCTTTCGACCGGAAATTACAACGCTCGAACAGCAAGACTTTATACAGACATCAGTTATTTGACTGCCAATACGCAAATCACCTCTGATATTGAGCATGTGTTTTCGCAGCTTGCCAGCCAGCGGCGTTTGCCAACGTTGAAGCATCTTTGGGTTGCGCCTTTCAATTTGCAATCCAAATTAACCGCTACGATTGACCGGTTAATCAAGGCTTCAGCAGATGGTGTTCCTGGGCGAATCATCTTAAAAATGAACAGCCTGACAGACCAAAGCTTGGCCAAAGATTTGGTTCGAGCGGGACAAAGTGGAGTGAAAATTGATTTGATTGTTCGGGGTGCTTGCATTCTTCCAGCTCAAATACCAGGATTTACCGACAACATACGGGCCAGATCCATCATTGGTCGATTTTTAGAACATTCCCGGGTCTTTTATTTCCGATCTGGCGACAAAGAGGATTTGTATTTGTCCAGTGCAGACTGGATGAACAGAAACATGATGAGGCGTATCGAAATTGCTTGGCCAGTTTTGGATGTCAAGCTTCGCCAACGAATCATTGATGAATGCTTGGTTGCCTATTTGTACGATTCGGCAGATGCTTGGTTGCTCAATTCTGAGGGTTCTTACCTTCGACAGCCGTTGGCAGAAAATCCAAAAGGTCTCAGTGCTCAAACTGAATTGATGAAAAAATTCCGGAAAGCAAATTGATATGGACTTGATCCTCTGGCGTCATGCCGAAGCCCATGAAGCAGCTCCTGGTGAAGACGATATGAGCAGAAGATTGACGCCACGCGGGGAGAGGCAAGCAATTCGAATGGCCCAATGGCTTGAGAGGCAATTGCCTGAGGGTACGCGTATTCTTTGCAGCCCTGCTAAGCGTACAGAGCAAACTGCAATGGCTTTGGGTCGGAAATACAAATTGAGTTCTGCGCTCACCCCGCAAAGCACTGCAGATATGTTGTTGGAGGCAGCTCAATGGCCGACCAGCAAAAATACGGTGTTGGTGATCGGTCATCAACCCACCTTGGGTGAAGCGGTATCCATCGTCCTAGGATTTCAAAAACCAGAATGCTCAGTGAAAAAAGGAGCCGTATGGTGGTTGCGTTCACGCTTGCGCCCCGAGGGGGATCAAACCATATTGCTTACAGTTCAGACACCCGACATGCTTTAGCGCATTAACATTTACCTGGTAAAGAAATTTTTTTGAATTATGAATACCAAAGGGCCAATTTAGAGCTGAGGTAATGGATCTAAGTCCACTATCATTCACACCTCTACAGATAATTTTTTAGGAAGACCATGACCAAAACCTTCAAATCCATTTCAATTGTTTTATGCATGAGCTTTTGCCTCACTGCTTGCTCTACTTTGTCATCTGCTTATGACTCTGTCTCTGACACTGTGGGTGGATGGTTCAAATCTGACGACGCTAAAAAATAAAAGTAAAAATAAAAAACCAGCCCTATGGGCTGGTTTTGTGTTTTTCAGAACTGCTTATTGGCGGAGAGGGCGGGATTCGAACCCGCGGAGGGCTATTAACCCTCACACGCTTTCCAGGCGTGCGACTTAAACCGCTCATCCACCTCTCCTGTCTTTTCATTGTATCAGTGCGCTCGACAGGTAAACTTCATGCTTTGTCTCATTGTGGTTGACCTCGCTCGGAGTAGCTGATGAAATTTCGTTTTCCCATCGTTATCATTGACGAAGACTTTCGTTCTGAAAATACTTCGGGGCTTGGTATTCGAGCGCTGGCCCAAGCTTTTGAAAGCGAGGGCTATGAAGTCATGGGGGTCACCAGTTACGGCGATCTGAGTCAGTTTGCGCAGCAGCAATCACGCGCAAGTGCTTTCATTCTTTCTATCGACGATGAAGAATTTACGCCAGGTCCCGATTTAGACCCTGCGGTGGTGAATCTTCGTAGCTTCATTGATGAAGTCCGGAGAAAAAATACGGATGTTCCTATTTATGTCTACGGCGAAACAAAAACTTCGCGTCATTTGCCCAACGACATTTTGCGAGAGTTGCATGGCTTCATCCATATGTTTGAAGACACCCCTGAGTTTGTTGCAAGACACATTATTCGTGAGGCTAAAAGTTATTTAGAGGGCGTTCAGCCACCTTTTTTCAAAGCTTTGCTGGATTACGCAGAGGACGGCTCTTACTCTTGGCATTGCCCTGGCCATTCAGGCGGAGTCGCATTTCTAAAAAGTCCTGTGGGCCAGATGTTTCATCAGTTCTTTGGCGAAAACATGCTCAGGGCTGACGTTTGCAATGCTGTCGAAGAGTTGGGGCAACTTCTTGACCACGATGGTGCTATTGGCGAGAGTGAGCGAAACGCAGCGCGAATTTTCAACGCTGACCATTGTTTTTTTGTGACCAATGGAACCAGTACATCCAACAAAATTGTGTGGCATCACACAGTAGCGCCAGGGGATGTGGTGGTGGTAGACAGAAATTGCCACAAATCCGTTTTGCACTCCATCATCATGACAGGTGCTATTCCTGTTTTCCTTAAACCCACAAGAAACCATTTCGGCATCATTGGGCCCATTCCGCAGAGTGAATTCGAACCTGCTGCGATTGAAGCCAAAATCAAGGCCAACCCTTTGCTCAAAGGAAATGCCAGCAGCACGCTCAAGCCCAAAGTGTTAACACTGACCCAATCCACTTATGACGGTGTTTTGTACAACACAGAAACCATCAAGAATATGTTGGATGGTTATATTCCTAACTTGCACTTTGACGAGGCTTGGTTGCCTCATGCCGCCTTCCATCCGTTTTACGGCACTTACCATGCCATGGGCAAAAAACGCATTCGACCCAAAGAAGCGATGGTTTACTCCACGCAGTCGGTACACAAGCTTCTTGCGGGCATCAGCCAAGCAAGTCATGTTTTGGTGCAAGACTCGCAAACACTTCACTTAGACCGGCATTTGTTTAACGAAGCCTACTTGATGCACACCAGCACCAGTCCACAGTACAGCATCATTGCCAGCTGCGATGTGGCTGCGGCCATGATGGAGCCTCCTGGTGGAACTGCTTTGGTGGAGGAAAGCATTGCGGAAGCGCTGGATTTCCGACGTGCCATGCGCAAGGTAGATGCGGAATACGGCAAGGATTGGTGGTTCAAGGTTTGGGGCCCTGAAAACCTGGTGGACGATGGCATTGGCCGAGCCGATAACTGGATTATCAAAGCAGAGAAAAAGGGCCGTAAAAAGAAAGATGAAGATCCCAATTGGCACGGTTTTGGCGATCTGGCCGATGGATTTAATATGCTGGACCCCATCAAGGCAACGATTGTCACGCCTGGTTTAAATTTGGATGGAAAGTTTGATAAGGCCGGTATTCCCGCAAGT
>JAIXYA010000318.1 GCA_027490485.1 Comamonadaceae bacterium | reverse complement strand
CTCTGAGCGACGTCACCATCCACACTTTGAATGCCTCAAGTACCCCTGCCCAAGCGGCACTTGGCACACAAGCGGTTCTTAGCCAAGCCCTGCCCCTTAAAACCGAAGTCGCCACTTTGAACAACAGCAATGTGATGACCGAAGAGATGAAACCCATCGGCTTGGAAGTCCAATGGAGTTCTGCCTCAGCAGACTTGGCAGCCAACAAACAACTCAACCCGAGCGTCAACTTAGCTCAGGCTGTGGTTGCACAAACCAGCGACACGCCAGACAACATCAGCACCTTGGCGGTGTTGTCCATGATGGACGCGGATTTGCGCCCAGAAGACATTGACCGCTTGAAGGAAGAGTTCGACAAACTCAGCGCCATCGATGACGGCAGCACCTCGCCAGAAGGTACCTCAGGTGGCGGCGTAGCCAACAACCGTGGCACTTCGCCAAGCAACACCACGGCTGCCCAGACCCTGAAAAACCACCCTGACATGGCGCAGACCTTTGAAAAACTCAGTCAAAAACTGGCCACCGAGATGGCCAGTCGCATGAATGACCAACTCAACGCCGGTGAATGGAAGATGAAATTTGCCCTCAAGCCCGCCAGTTTGGGCTTGGTCGATGTACAACTTGAAATGCGTGATGGACAATTGAGCGCTCAGTTCCAAGCCGAGAACGGCTTGACCAAAGACTTGATTCAAAATGGCAGTGCCCGATTGAAAGAAGCTTTGGCTGAACTTGGCATGAACAATGCATATGTTTCTGTAGGACAGGATAACCGTCAGTCGTCGCAAGGTGGCTCGGGACAATCTGGCCAACGCCAAGCCGCAACGGACAATCGTGTCACACTCGGCGCAAACGGCGTGGGCGAGGAAGAAAACGCAGCAACACCAACGCGTCACAGCAACAGTGCTTTGTTTGACACCTATGCATGACGACAAATGAATGAAAGAGGAGTAAATCATGGCAACAGCAGCACCTGAAGCGACCCCTGCAGAGGGTTCAGAAGAACCGAAAAAGAAAAAACCGATTTTGCTGATCGCTGGTATCGCAGTGGTAGCCATCGTTGTGATGGTGGCCGTGGCCTTTGGCACTTTGTATTTCTCTGGTTTTTACGAGAAAAAAGCCGAACTCGCCGCCATGGACAAGCTTGAAGAGCTAGAAGCCGCCGCCACCAAAGCCAAGGACGAAGCGCCTTCCAAGTTAAAGAAAGAAGCGCCCGAAGCCACCCGCTTTGAAAAGAACTATTTCCAAATTGAAAAAGAGCTGATGACCAATATCACTGGCTCGAAGAAAGTCATGGTGGTGCAACTCGCCGTTATGACCCACTACGACACACGTGTGTTTGACAACATCAAAAAGCATGAGTTTGCACTGCGCTCAGCCATGCTCGACATCATGCGCCAGTCCACCGAAGCCGAAGCCAGCAAGCCTGAATTTCGCAAAGAACTCGCTGTCAAGCTCAAAGACGTTATGAATGAAATGCTCGAGCAGTACGAAGACTTCGGCGGTATCGAAGAAGTCATGTTCACTTCCTTTGTGATGCAGTAACTTCACCATGGCTACCCGACAAAACTTACTCAGTCCCGAAGAGCTCACGGCCTTGGCCGAGGGCTTGAAGGACGGATCGCTCGAATCGGACACCGGTTTCAACACCAAGGTCCGGGTACGCAAACACGACCTGGCCAGCGAAAACAGCAGCTTGGGCGTGAATGTGTCGGCCATCGACATGATCAACGAGCGGTTCATCCGAATGTTTCGTTTGGGTTTGCTGGAAGTCTTGCGCACCACGCCGCGTGTGAACCCGACACGGGTGCAAATTTTGAAGTTTGGCGATTACATCAAAACCCTCAAAGCACCCCTGTCAGTCAATACCATTCGCATCAGCCCGCTGCGTGGCAACTCGGTCATCATCATCGACCCCAATGTGGTGTTCAGTTCTTTGGACAGCTTTTTTGGCGGTTTTGGCAAAGGCGTCTCCGACCTGCCACCGGGCCGGTTGTTCACGGCTACAGAAACCCGCATCATCCACATCATTCTGAGCGTATTTTTCCGCTCGCTCAAAGAGGCTTGGAGCCCGATCTTGGAAATTGACTGCGAACAAGTCAGTGCCGAGATCAACCCACAGTTTGCGCAAATTGCTGACGAAAACGACTTGGTGGTGCTGACCCGCTTTGACGCCGAAGCCACTGCATCGGGTGGCAAAGGCTTTATGGACTTGGTCTACCCCTATGCCACCTTGAAGCCTTTGCGCGACTTGCTGCGCAACCGCGTCTCGACCAGCGATGGCAACGAGGAATCCGACAAAATTTGGCGCGAAGACTTGGCGGTCGCCGTTGGCGACTCCGAACTCGATGTACGCGTGATGATGGGCGATATCAAAACCACGCTCTATCACTTACGAAACATGAAGGAAGGCGATATGCTTTTCTTCAAGAAACCCGACCAGGCGCAATTCCTGGCCAACGGCGTCCCCACCTTTGGGGTCAATATCGGCACGCGTGGCTCCAATGTGGCTGTGCGGGTTGAAAAACAAATTGTCCCCGGACAGCTTTGAGACAGGAAAGCACCATGAACGACACCACCGAAACCCAAGACGAAACACCTCCCACATCAGAGGAGTTTCAAGTCAGCCAGCCCGGCAATATCAATCCGGAAGTGCTGCAAAACATCTCGGTCACCCTCTCCATCGAGGTAGGACGCACCAACATCAAGATCAAAGATTTGATGCGCCTGACCCAGGGCAGCGTGGTCGAACTCGACCGCATTGCCGGTGAACCGCTAGACCTGTTGGTGAATGAAACTGTGGTGGCGCAAGGCGAGGTGGTGCTGGTCAATGACCGCTACGGCATACGACTCACCCGAGTCGTACCCTCCACCGATCGCTTGCAATCGATCTAATTTAACCGCCAGAGGCAATTTTGCGACCGTTCAAAGACTGAACGGGGCGAGCATTGAGCTTGAAGGGGAATTTTGCCAACTGTTGCTTGGAAATATCCACTGGCGTCTTCAAAATGTAGAACTGCACACCCTCGGTACAAGGGGGGGTTGTCAATGAACCTTCATAGTTATAGAAAGCCATTTCCTTGGGCAGCATACTGGCGGGGTTGAAAGTTACCTTGGGTGGCAAAAACTCCTCGCCCTCTTTGGGTGGCAAATTCGCCCACAGGGTTTTGATGGCGGCGCTGTCCTTGCCCTCGTTCAGCATGACACCAATCACTGCCAGCTTGCCTTCTTTGCTTTTGTGAACAAAGTGGGCCACCATGCTGGCGTTTTTACCGTCGACCTGCTCTTCAGATGGGCGATGGAAGTGAAATTGCAGCAAATCAAAGCTTTCTTTGCCAATCGTCAAGGTGCTGCCAGGCTCTGTATTGACTTGGATGGTGTGGCCGTTGTTCAAGATTTTCAACGGGCCTTCCTTGTAGTCCACGCTTAAAGTGTCTTTGGACTTTTCAAAGGGTCCGACGATATTCAAAGGTGACTGCTTCTTGCCCTTGCCGCAAACAGGAAAAGCGTCGCCCCAGTGTTCTGGGCCGTTATCACCCTCATAACCCCAATGGACTGCGTGGGCTTTGTCGTCTTTTTTGGCGTTGGCATCTTTGCTGTCAGCCTCTTTGTCGGAAGATTTTTTACATTCCGACAAGACTTTGACTTTTTGACCCGCAGCAGCCAAGGCGTTTTGCGCCGCGCAAACGGTTTGCAAACGGTTGCTCCATTCGGCCATTTCCAGGGCTTTTTGGTAAGCGGCGATGGTCTCAGGGTCTTGCGCACCTTTGGTCAACAAGCGCAGGGACGCCATGCCCACTTGGCGCTCAGCGCTCAAGCTTTTTTGGGCTTTGTACAAAAGCTCAACGTCCTGCAAAACGATGCCATTGGCGAAAGCCGACTTCAGAGCTTCCAATTCCTGAACAGATGTATTCTCAGGCTCTTCTTTGGGTTCCTGAGAAGCGGCGGCCTCTTCATGAACTTTCTCTAAAGACTCTTTGGCTTCGTCAAGTTGTTCGCTCAACTCTGCGACTTG
>JAIXYA010000175.1 GCA_027490485.1 Comamonadaceae bacterium | reverse complement strand
CACTTGAAGCTGTTTGGGACCGCCAAAGTCACAGAAAAGGCCTAAATAGCACCCTATTGGTGCGGCCAAAGTGTTGGAGGCGCACATTTTTGGGGCGCGCACCAAAACAAGGAGATGAGCATGGGGTTTGCAGCGGTGCACAGCCGCGCGGTTTGGGGGCTGCAATCTCCTCGCGTCACAGTAGAGGTGCATTTGGCCAATGGATTACCGAGCTTTGGCTTGGTGGGTTTGGCCGAAACCGAGGTGCGAGAAGCACGGGAGCGGGTGCGCTCGGCCATTCTCAACAGCGGTTTGGCGTTTCCCAGCAACCAACGCATCACCGTCAATTTGGCGCCTGCCGATTTGCCCAAAGAGTCGGGCCGCTTTGACTTGCCGATCGCGGTGGGTATCTTGGCCGCAAGCGGTGCTGTGCCCATAGAGGCACTAGCGGGGTATGAGTTCGCGGGTGAGTTGTCCTTGTCCGGCGAGTTGCGGCCGGTACGGGGTGCATTGGCGATGGCGCAAGCCTTGCACCAAGAGGGCTCGACCGCTGCCTTGGTTTTGCCCGCGGGCTGCGCCCAAGAAGCCGCCTTGGTGCCTGGCACCCGGGTTTACAGCGTCAAACAACTCCAAGAAGTCTTGCAAGCATTGGCTCCAACCACCTCAACGAGCCCAGCGGCCCAAGCTTGGCAGCCTTTGCAAGTGCAAACCGATTTGCCACCGGAAAGTCTCTTAGCGGGCGGTGACTTACAAGACATCAAAGGCCATACTGGAGTCAAGCGTGCCTTGGAAGTTGCCGCAGCGGGGGGCCACAGCTTGTTGTTGGTGGGCCCCCCTGGCGCAGGCAAGTCCATGTTGGCGCAACGTTTAGCCGGTCTGCTGCCCCCCTTGCGCTTGGAGCAAGCCTTGCAAACCGCTGCGATTCACAGCATCTATGGTCCTGTGGGCTTGGCGCAGTGGGGACAACGCCCGTATCGCCACCCACACCACAGCGCCAGTTTGGCGGCCTTGGTTGGCGGTGGCGCACCACCTCGCCCGGGCGAAATATCCTTAGCCCATCATGGCGTACTTTTTTTAGATGAACTCCCGGAGTTTTCACGTGCTGCTTTAGAGGCATTGCGCGAGCCCTTGGAGACCGGCTTCATCAATTTGGCCCGGGCCAGGCACCATTTGGAGTACCCTGCGGCGTTTCAATTGGTGGCCGCCATGAACCCTTGCCCTTGTGGCTATTTAGGGTTGCAAAAACCCAGTTGTCGCTGCAGCCCCGTGCAAGTCGCTCGCTACCAAGGGCGCATCAGCGGCCCTTTGTGGGACCGTATCGATATGCAGGTCTCGGTCAATGCCTTGTCGCCCGAGGTGTTGTTGCATGCGCCGCCGGGAGAGCCCACCAGCGTGGTGAAAGCGCGGTGCATGGCTGCCCATGAACGGGCATGGCGACGTCAGGGTTGCCGCAACAAAGACTTGGCGCAAGCGCAGCTGCAAGCTTTGTTAATTAGCCCAGAGGCGTCACGCTTGTTGGCGCATGCCGCAGAGCAACGTGCATGGTCAGCCAGGGCCACGCACAGGGTGTTGCGTTTGGCGCAAACGATTGCCGATTTGGCCCAAGCACAGGAGATCGGCCAAATGCACATGGCCGAAGCCTTGCAATACCGATCTTTTTTGGCCTGACAAATTTAAAAAGGAATATCGTCGTCCATGTCGTCAAAGCCGGACTTGGCCGGTGCTGACGCACGGGGGGCGCTGGCCGCAGGTGCAGCACTGCGTGCAGGGGCACGAGAACCACCGTCTTCTGAGGGGCCACCCATGCCTTCCCGGCCGCCCAGCAGTTGCAACTCGGTTGCGATGATGTCTACGGTGTTTTTTTCCACGCCGGTGGTTTTGTCGGTGTAGCTGCCGTACTTCAGGCGGCCTTCAACATAAATGGGGCGGCCTTTTTTCACGTATTCGCCAGCGATTTCAGCCAAGCGGTCATAAAAGGTGATGCGGTGCCACTGGGTGTCCTCGACGGTTTCGCCGCTGTTTTTGTCTTTGCGCTTGGTGCTGGTGGCAATGGACACATTGGCCACGGCTTGGCCGCTAGGGAGGTAGCGCACCTCGGGGTCGCGACCACAGTTGCCCATCAAAATCACTTTGTTTACGCTTGCCATGAGGTTTCCTCTTAAATGCTGTGAAATGGAATGCGTGGATTATGCGGCCCGACGCTAGGCAGGTCAGTGCGCTGATGCCACGCCGTTTGGTGATTTATGGACAAAGCGAGCACCCCAGGCCACCCCCAGCCACGCCAACATCAGCGCGGCGCTGGCCGTGAAAACGCCGCTGGCCCCCACGTTTTTGATCAACAAGCCGCCAATGGCGCCACCCGCAAAAATACCCAGCGACTGCAAGGTGTTGTATACGCCCAAAGCCGCACCGCGTGAGCCCATGGGTGCCAAGCGAGAAGCCAAACTGGGTTGGCTGGCTTCTAAGACATTGAAGCCGCAGAAAAACAAAAACAACAGGATGGCCAGCGACCACAAAGGGGGGGAGGACATGGCCAAAACGCTCCACGCGGCTTGAACCGCCATCACCAACACGATGCAGCCCAAAAACAGGGGGCGCAGCAGGCCACGCCGCTCCATGGGAAACAGGGTCACACCCATGACCACAAACGACAGCAGCACCGCCGGCAGGTAGACCCAGCCGTGGTCGGCGCTGGCCACACCGGCTTGAATCAGCAAGGCAGGGATGGCCACCCAAGAGGCCAGTTGCACCGCATAAAGCGCAAACACGCCAAAGTTCAGGCGAATCAAATCGGGATGCACCAGCAAGCCCCACAGGCTGTGTTTGGTTTGGCCCGCCACGGGAAGCGCTGGCTCGGGTGGTGTCCACCAACGCACGATCGCAACACCAGACACTGCCAGCAACAAGGTGACGCCAAAAATCGCACTCAAGCCGCCCCAGCCAGACAGCAAGGGGCCCAGCACCAAAGACAGTGCAAACATCAATCCAATGCTGGCACCGACCAAGGCCGTGCCTTTGGTGCGCACCACATCGCGGGTTTGGTCCGCCAGCAATGCAGTTACTGCTGCTGAAATCGCACCGCCCCCTTGCAAAGCGCGGCCCAGCGCCAAACCGGCGACGCTGGTCGCCATGGCACCCACAATGCTGCCCAGCGCCAGCAATGCCAGCCCAAAGTAAATCACCCGCTTGCGGCCAAAACGGTCGGCGGCCATGCCAAACGGGATTTGTAGCACCGCTTGCACCAAGCCGTAGACACCCATGGCCATGCCGATAGCGGACAGGTCGTCGCCACCGTCGTAATGCCGCGCTTCCAGCATGAAAACCGGCATCACCATGAACAGGCCCAGCATGCGCAGGGCGTAAATGCTGGCCAAAGAAAAAGCCGAGCGCCGCTCGTCGGGGGTCATACGGGATTCGTCAAGGGGCGTCAGGGTCACGGTGGGCACAATCAAAGCTCAATGCATGGATTGTCGGGCATGGGAGCGGCAAAGCCATGCTTGTTAAGCCCTATGGACACTGTGTATCCATACAGTTATCATGCACCATGGCCAAAGACAAAACCCATTACAGCTGCACCGAGTGTGGCGGCACCAGCCCCAAGTGGCTGGGCAAATGCCCGCATTGCGAGGCTTGGAACACCTTGGTCGAGGCGGTGTCGGCACCCGATGGTGCTGCCAAAAACCGCTTCGCCCCCCGCGCCGGTTTGGCCCCAGCCTCAGCGGTCACCGCGCTCTCCGACATCGAAGCCCAAGACGTGGAGCGCACGCCCACCGGCCAAGACGAACTGGACCGCGTGCTGGGCGGCGGCATGGTCGAAGGCGGTGTGGTGCT
>JAIXYA010000274.1 GCA_027490485.1 Comamonadaceae bacterium | reverse complement strand
GTATGGGATGGGTTCTTCCGCCTGACGACGACAGACAAGGGAGTTACACACATGCAGGGCAAAAAGATGGTTACCGTACCCTCATTAGCGCTAATTCAAAGTTACATGTGAACTACATCATCCTTAGCAACGGCGGAGATTTTGTTCAACCTATCAGCACCGAGGTTCAGTATTGGATACAAGAACTGTTTGACCCTCAGTCCATAAAGTAAGAGGTTCCAAAGCTTGGAACGGTGCAGACCAAGTTGATAAAGGTCTGCCTGGAGGGTAAATGACCGCCTTGGTAATTTAGAACAGCGCATCAAAAAAACTGGTGGGTCGTAGTGGGATCGAACCACTGGCTTCCACCGTGTGAAGGTGGCACTCTACCGCTGAGTTAACGACCCAGTTTCAAAATATTTTACACCGCAAAGCTACGCCAAATGGTTTTTCCATTGCTGGCTTTGTCAATATCAGCAAGAACCTGCTCATGCGCCAGCAACTCCTCTGCTTCAGGCATAACGATGGAGAGAGGAAAGACCGACAAGTCAATTTTGATACTGTTACCAGCGGAATCATGCGTCTGGCTGTCTTCCATCATCAAAGCGTTTTGACCGCGGGTCAAAAACACATAAACGTCGGCCAGCAATTCAGCGTCAAGCAAAGCGCCATGCAGTGTTCGGGCAGAGTTATTGACACCTAAACGGTCACACAAAGCATCTAAAGAATTGCGCTTGCCAGGGTAGATTTCCTTGGCCATAGCCAAAGTGTCCAAAATTTTCACAACATGCTTTTGTAAAGGCAAAGCGCCACACGAGGACAGCTCTTTGTCAATAAATCCCACATCAAAAGAAGCATTGTGAATAATCAATTCAGCATCTCGGACAAACTCCAGAAACTCTTCAAAAATCTCAAAGAATTTAGGTTTATCTAAAAGAAATTCATTGCTGATACCGTGGACCTTCAGCGCATCTTCATGGCTTTCGCGTTCTGGATTCAAGTAGTAGTGAAAGGTACGGCCTGTCAATTTTCGGTTGAATAACTCGACGCAACCAATCTCAATGATCCGATCACCGGCCTCGGCAGACAGACCTGTGGTCTCGGTATCTAAAACAATTTGACGCATGGACGCTCAGTGATTTTCTTTGGCGTGGTTGATGGTGTAGCGAGGTATTTCAATGACCAAGTTTTGATTGCTCAATAAGGCTTGGCATGCCAAACGAGAGTTAGGCTCTAAGCCCCAGGCACGGTCTAACAAGTCGTCCTCCTCTTCTTGGGCTGGGTTGAGACTTGCAAGGCCTTCCTTGACAATCACATGGCAGGTGGTACAGGCACAACTCATGTCGCAGGCGTGTTCAATCGCAATGCCATTGTCTAGCAGCGCTTCGCAAATTGAAGTGCCAGGGATAGCTTGAATTTCTTGGCCTTCAGGGCAGTATTGAGCGTGTGGGAGTATTCGAATGGTTGTCATCACAATGATTCTATGGTTTTGCCAGATAAAGCCTGACGAATACTTTCATTCATTCGCAAAGCTGCAAAAGCTTCGGTACCTTTTGCCAGTGCTTCAGTTGCTTTCTCAATAGCAATCGCATCATCCAAACTCTTGGACGCTTGAGCCAATGCCATCAACTGTTGAATAGATTGAAGTTCTGCTTCTGCCAACAAATGGGCATCTTTTTCCAAAGCAGCATGGGTGGCCAAGCACATACGGTCCACTTCAAGACGGGACTCCGCCAGGGCTCTGGCTTGTTTATCAATCTCAGCCGTGTGAAAACTGTCTTGCAGCATGGAGGTGATTTGCTCATCTGACAAACCATAACTGGGCTTAACCTCAATCTGCGACTCAACACCACTGTTCATTTCTTTTGCTGCGACCGACAGCAGACCATCTGCGTCCACCGTAAAAGTGACTCTGATACGCGCCGCGCCTGCTGCCATAGGTGGAATGCCGCGTAATTCAAAGTGTGCGAGGCTTCGACAATCCTGGACCAAGTCACGTTCACCTTGAACGATATGCAGGGCAAGCGCAGTTTGTCCATCTTGGTAAGTAGTGAAGTCTTGTGCCATGGCTGTGGGAATGGTTTGATTTCTGGGAACGATCCGCTCCACAAGTCCACCCATGGTTTCTATCCCCAGAGAAAGCGGGATCACATCCAGCAAGAGCAGATTGCCATCTGTGTTGTTGCCCACCAGTTGGTTGGCTTGCAATGCAGCGCCAAGAGCGACGACTTCATCTGGATTTAAATTGTTGAGTGGCTGGCAATGAAGCAACTCACCAACTGCCTTCTGAACCATGGGCATACGGGTAGAACCACCCACCATCACCACGCCTTGGATATCTTCAATAGCGATATGGGCATCGCGCAGCGCTTTTTTAACAGCACTCAAGGTGCGTTGCGTAAGAGATTGCGTTTGCGCTTCAAAAACTTCTCGGCTCACATTCAAATGAAGTTCGCCATCAGACAGCAAGGCATGAAATTCAACACTGTTTTCTGAAGACAGCGCTTCCTTGCACCGACGGGCAGCCACCAAGACAGCACTTTTATCACCGTCGGTGGAAACTTTGACGCTAGTTGCTTCGATTGCGTATCTGGCCAATGCGCGGTCGTAATCATCCCCTCCCAAGGCAGAATCGCCACCCGTAGAGAGAACCTCAAACACACCTTGGCTTAATCGAAGAACAGAGATATCAAAGGTTCCACCACCAAGGTCATAGACCGCGTATATGCCCTCACTGGCATTGTCAAGACCATAAGCCAATGCGGCGGCAGTAGGCTCATTGATCAACCGCAATACATTGAGTCCAGCAAGCTTTGCTGCATCTTTGGTTGCCTGACGTTGAGCATCGTCAAAATAAGCCGGAACCGTAATAACAGCACCATAAATATCATCAGCAAATGTGTCTTCAGCTCGCTGTCTCAAGGTTGCCAAAATTTCTGCGCTGATCTCTACTGGTGACTTGACGCCATCGACAGTCTTGATGCTCAACATGCCAGGCGTATCCAAAAAAGCATAGGGCAATTCTTCAGCGTTGGAGATATCTTTCAACGCTCTGCCCATGAATCTTTTGACTGAAACAATGGTATTGGCGGGGTCAGTTGTCTGACTCGTCAGCGCTTGAGCCCCAATCTCTCTGCGTCCTTGGGACAGGTACCTGACAGCTGAGGGCAAAATAACGCGACCATCAGCATCGGGCAAACACTCTGCAATTCCACTGCGAACACTGGCCACTAAAGAATGGGTCGTACCCAAATCTATACCAATACCGATGCGACGCTCATGAGGGTTTGGTGCCTGTCCAGGTTCGGAAATTTGAAGCAAAGCCATTTTCTAGAATTGTCCCTTACGCGTTTTCTAATTGATCACGCCGCTTGTCGATATCGTCTTCAAAACGCTCCATGAACATCAAAGTCCTGACCTCACCGGCAGCATTGCTCCAATGTTTATCAACATCCAAATATGTCTCGCATCTTGCAAAGGCTGACTCTTTTGCGGCCAAGACTTCTTGTTGGAGTTTGCCTATTTCGTGGAAAGAATCTGCATCTTCGAGTTGCTCTCGCCACTGCATTTGCTGGATAAGAAAGTCTGAAGGCATACGCGTATTTTCTTCCGCCTTGATCGAAGCACCATTCAATTCGCAAAGGTAAGCGGCTCGTTTGAGGGGAAGTTTGAGCCTTTGATAGGCCTCATTGATACGCACCGAATACTGCATGGCAATTCTTTGGGATGCGGTATCTTGCAAAGAAAAGTTGTCGGGATGCGCCATACGCTGAAGGTTTTTCCAGCGCTCATCCAGCAATTGACGATTTAACTTGAATGTCAGGGGTAAATTGAAAAGCTCAAAATCATTCGAAGACAGCAAAGATTGCTGAAGCCCCTGTCCAGAGTTCATGGTCAAACCCTGAACGATTCACCACAACCACAACGGTCACGTTCGTTAGGATTGTTAAATTTAAAGCCTTCATTCAAACCTTCACGAACAAAATCTAGCTCAGTGCCATCAAGGTAGGCCAAGCTTTTCGGGTCAATCAGAATCTTCAAGCCATGGGCTTCAAAAACAACATCCTCACCGCTTAAATCATCCACGTATTCAAGCTTGTAAGCCAGCCCAGAACAACCCGTGGTCTTGACCCCAAGACGAACACCAACGCCTTTACCTCTCTTAGTGAGGTATCGATTTACATGCCGCGCAGCGGCCTCGGTCATGGAAACTGACATATCAGTGCGTGTTTTTCTTTTTGTAATCTTCAACAGCTGCCTTGATGGCGTCTTCCGCCAAAATGGAGCAATGAATTTTGACGGGTGGCAGGGCTAACTCTTGTGCAATTTCACTGTTCTTCAAAGCCGCGGCTTGGTCCAATGTTTTGCCTTTCACCCATTCGGTGACCAATGAAGATGAGGCGATAGCAGAACCACATCCATAGGTTTTGAAACGCGCATCTTCAATCACCCCAGTCAGTGGGTTGACCTTGATTTGAAGCTTCATGACGTCGCCACAGGCAGGCGCACCCACCATCCCTGTTCCTACCGAGTCGTCACCCTTGTCAAATGAACCCACATTGCGTGGATTTTCATAATGGTCAATAACTTTTTCGCTGTACGCCATGTCTATCTCCGTCAAAAATGATCAGTGGGCTGCCCATTGGATGGTGCTGAGATCCACACCATCTTTGTACATTTCCCATAAAGGACTTAAATCGCGCAATTTGCCGACATTGGCGCGAATTGTTGTGATTGCGTAATCAATTTCTTCTTCAGTTGAGTAGCGCCCTACCGTCATTCGCAAACTGCTGTGCGCCAATTCATCGCTGCGGCCTAAAGCTCGCAAAACATAGCTAGGCTCCAGACTTGCAGAGGTACAGGCCGAACCAGAAGACACCGCCAAGCCCTTGATGCCCATGATGAGAGACTCACCCTCAACATAGTTAAAGCTGATGTTCAGGTTGTGCGGTACGCGCTGGGTTAAATGGCCATTGACAAAAACCTGTTCAATGTCTTTAAGGCCATTCAACAATCTTTGCTGCAAATGACGCGCATGAACGATGTCATGTGCCATCTCGAGTTTGGCAATCCGAAAGGCTTCTCCCATGCCCACACATTGGTGGGTAGGCAAAGTACCACTGCGCATGCCTCTTTCGTGTCCGCCACCATGCATTTGTGCTTCTAAACGAACACGGGGTTTGCGACGGACATAAAGCGCTCCAATACCCTTAGGACCGTAGGTTTTGTGAGAAGCAAGGCTCATCAAATCAACAGGCAATTTCTCCAAATCAATCTCAACTTTGCCGGTTGATTGGGCTGCATCCACATGAAAAATAATGCCTTTTTCGCGGCACAAATTGCCAATGGCCGTGATGTCTTGGATGACGCCAATTTCATTATTGACATGCATAACGCTTGCCAAAATAGTGTCGGGGCGTATGGCATCTTTGAACCGATTGAGGTCAACCAAGCCATCTTCTTGCACATCTAAGTAAGTGACTTCAAAGCCTTGACGCTCAAGCTCGCGCATGGTGTCAAGAACGGCTTTATGTTCGGTCTTGACAGTGATTAAATGCCGACCTTTGGTCTTGTAGAAATGGGCTGCGCCTTTG
>JAIXYA010000309.1 GCA_027490485.1 Comamonadaceae bacterium | reverse complement strand
TCAAGGTAAATGGAGATATCAACAAAACGTCGTGGCATAGAAAACCCCTTTAGTCAAAAGCTGGTGAGTTCAAGCAACTTCAAACAAACCAGCCGCACCCATGCCGCCACCCACACACATGGTGACTACCACGTATTTGACGCCACGGCGTTTGCCTTCAATCAGGGCGTGTCCGACCAAACGAGCGCCTGTCATGCCGTAGGGGTGACCAATCGAGATGCTGCCGCCGTTGACGTTGTAAATATCGGGGTTGATGCCCAATTGATCGCGACAGTAAATGGCTTGGCAGGCAAACGCTTCGTTCAATTCCCACAAGCCAATGTCGTCAATCTTTAAGCCATGTTGCTTGAGCAATTTAGGCACGGCGTAAATCGGGCCTATGCCCATTTCTTCAGGCGCACAACCCGCTACGGTCATACCACGGTAAATGCCCAAGGCTTGCAAGCCACGGCGCTGCGCTAAAGCAGCTTCCATCACCACGCAAGCACTGGCACCATCCGACAACTGGCTGGCGTTACCCGCAGTCACCACACCCCCCTCGATCACGGGTTTGAGTGAGGTCAGCCCCTCAAGCACTGTGTCTGGACGGTTGCTCTCGTCTTTGTTGAGCATCACATCTTTGTAACTGATAGCACCGGTGGCTTTGTCAGCTATGGCCATCTGGGTTGCAAATGTCACGATCTCTTGGTCAAAGCGACCCGCTAGTTGTGCAGCTGCTGTGCGCTGCTGCGATTGCAAGGCATACAGGTCTTGTGCTTCACGGCTGACGTTGTACTTGCGAGAGACAAACTCAGCTGTTTGCAACATGGGCATGTACACATGGGGAACGCGTTTTTCAAGCGCACCGTCTTTTCCCGCCATGGCACTTTCGAAATACGCTTTTTGTTCAGCGGTGATGTTTTCTTGACCACCCGCCACCACCACGTCCATGCCATCGACCATGATTTGTTTGGCTGCGGTGGCAATCGCCATCAGGCCAGAGGCGCATTGGCGGTCCATGGTTTGACCTGGTGCTGTGACAGGCAAACCTGCAGCCAAAGCGGCGTTACGCGCCAAGTTCATGCCTGCAGTGCCAGAGGTAAGCACGGTACCCATGACCACGTCTTCCACTTCGGAGCCTTCAATGCCTGCACGCTGCACAGATTGGGCAATCACATGGCCCAACAGACTGGGTGACTTGGTGTGGTTCAAAGAGCCTTTAAAGGCTCGGCCAATGCCAGTACGGGCGGTGGATACGATGACAGCTTCTCTCATGGGTATGGATCCGTTCAAAAATGAAAAAAATGGAAAAGGGAAATCAGTGCTCAGCACCCAAATAGGCTGCGATCACAGCAGGGTCGTTTTGGACTTGTTGGGGTGGACCTTCGGCAATTTTTCGCCCGAAGTCGAGCACCACAATCTTGTCGGACAAATCCATCACCACAGGAATGTCGTGTTCGACGATCAGGAAACTGATGCCCAGGTCAAGACGCACTTTTTGAATCAACGCAGACATGCTGTCTTTTTCTGCGGTGCTCATGCCGGCCATGGGTTCGTCCAGCAACACCAAGGGCGACTTTTGCATCAAGGCACGAGCGAATTCCACCTGCTTTTGCCGCCCATAGGACAACTCTGAAGGCAAAGCTTGTGCGTCTGATTGCATGCCCAGAAAAGACAGCATCTCCATCGCTGCTGCATGGGCTTGGCGCTTTTCTTGCCTGGCCTTTGGGCTGGTGAAAAAACCTTGCAACAAACCACTGGAACCTTGCAGGTAAGCACCTGTCATGAGGTTTTCAAGCACGGTGAGTCCACCAAACAAAGCCAGGTTTTGAAAGGTTCTGGCCATGCCCTGCTGAGCGATTTGGTACGCAGCCATGCCGGTGATGTCTGTGCCATAGAAATGCACCTGTCCTTGGCTGGGCGTGTACATGCCCGTGATGCAATTGAACAAAGTGGTTTTGCCTGCGCCATTGGGGCCAATGAGCGAAGTAATTTCACCTTGATTCAAAGAAAATGAAACGTCGTCCAAGGCGGTGATGCCACCAAAACGCATGGCCAAATGGGAGATGCTCAACATGGTGGGCTTCATGGTGTCGACTCCCCTGCTGCTTTGGCTTCACCCAAATAAGACGATTTCATCAAGGGGTTAGCAGCCACCTCGGCAGCCGAACCAGACAGCACCACCCGACCTTGCTTGAGCAAATAAGCAGACTGTGCAAATGACAAAGCCAAATTGGCGTTTTGTTCCACCACCAACATGGCGGTACCCAAGGTTTCACCAATCACCAGCAACTGCTTGTAAATGTCGCGAACGATGAGGGGTGCCAAACCGAGAGATAACTCATCTACCAGCAACAATTTGGGCTTGGCAATCATGGCGCGGCCCAAGGCCAACATTTGTTGCTCTCCGCCGGACATCCAACCTGCGGCTTGCTGACGCCGCTCCAACAACCGTGGGAACAAATGGTAGACAGCATCCAAACCGTCTTGTACCTGTGCACGTGGCAGCACAGCAGCGCCCACACGCAAGTTGTCTTCCACACTCAGGTGCTTGAACACCAAACGCCCTTCCGGTACTTGCCCCATGCCAAGACGTACCAAGCGGTGTGCAGGCAAACCTGAAACTATTTGTCCAGACAGTCGAACCTGTCCTGCAGTGATATGCCCGTGGTGCAAGTCCAGCAACCCAGTCACTGCACGAATCAGCGTGGTTTTCCCCGCACCATTGGCGCCCAACAAAGCAACAATGCCACCTTTGGGCACCTGCATATGGACGTCTTCCAAGGCCAAGCCTTTGCGGTTGTAGGCCACGCTCAAACCCTGAATGTCTAAAACCAGACTCATGACCGTTGCCTCCAAGCGGCTATTCGGT
>JAIXYA010000244.1 GCA_027490485.1 Comamonadaceae bacterium | reverse complement strand
CATATTTACGAGTTGCTGCCCATCACGGTATTGATTGGCACCATCTTCGTCATGGCCAAATTTGCACAAACCTCGGAATTCACGATTTTGCGTACCAGCGGGATGGGCCACCAATTGGCTTTGCGCAATCTCTTGGCTCTTGGCATGGCATTTGTTGTACTGACTTTTGTGATTGGCGACTATGTCGCGCCACCCAGTAGCCGTGTGGGCCAGTTATTGCGCACCCAGCACTTAGGGGTGGTTTATACCCAAGGCGTCACTGGTGCTTGGCTGAAAGATACTCAAGGCAATGAACACAGCGTGGTGAATGTGGGCTCGATGACATCCCAGTCAGAAATGGGGAAGGTGCGTATTTTTGAGTTTGACAGCAGCGGAAGGCTGATTCGAATGCTACGAGCGGACAAAGCGGCGTTTGACAACGATGGCAACGCTTGGATACTTCAAAACGTTTCCGCAGACTACTTCAACGCCGCCCAAAGTGGTATGCAAGCTTTGCGACGCGAACAAATCCCCTCATTACGCTGGGCCTCAGAGATGACCGAAGAGATGGTCTCAGTAGCGCTGCTTAAACCCGAGCGCATGGCAACGCTGGATTTGTTTCGTTACATCCGGCATTTAAATCTTAACAACCAGTCGTCACAGCGCTATGAAATTGAGTTTTGGAAAAAGCTCTTCTACCCCTTGAGTTGTTTGGTGATGGTCATGTTGGCGCTGCCATTTGCCTATTTGCATTTGCGCAGCACGCCCATCACCAGCGTGGTGTTCCTAGGAATTCTGATTGGTATCAGTTTTTTCTTGATGAACAACGTCTTCGGGCATATTGGTAACTTGAATGCATGGCCTGCTTGGCTGGCAGCAGCGACACCTGGGATTGTTTATATGCTGATCTCTATGCTGGCATTCAGTTGGCTGGTGTTGAGGCATTGATGCGAGCCATTGTGTTGTTTGCCCATGGGTCTCGCGACCCTCTTTGGCACCGCCCCATGCAAGCGGTGGCAGAGCGTGTGGCTTTGCAGCTACCGGCTGCCAAAGTAACTTGCGCCTACCTAGAGCTGAGCACACCCAGCCTTTTGGACGCGGTACAAGCTTTGGTTGACCAAGGCTGCACCCATGTGCGGGTGGTGCCAATGTTCTTGGGTGTAGGCAAGCATGTTCGCGAGGATCTGCCCGTCATGCTGCAAGCATTGCGTGACGCTCACCCCCATGTGGCATTTGAGCCTTTGCCCGCAGTGGGCGAGCATCCTCACTTACTGGATTTGATGGCAACCATTGCCCTAGACGGTTGGCAGTAGCCGTCATTGCGTATGCCGTCATTGCGAGCGTAGCGAAGCAATCCCGTCCTTGCGAGGAGCTGTCATTGCGAGGAGCGTAGCGACGAAGCAAAGCGACGAAGCAACCCCACCAAAAAGGCATAATGAACGTCTTTCTTATACGAAAAACGCCATGAACCTGCATCAATTTCGCTTTGTCCAAGAGGCGGTGCGCCGCAACCTCAACCTGACTGAGGTCGCCAAAACCCTGCACACCTCGCAGCCGGGCGTGTCCAAAGCCATTTTGGAACTGGAAAGCGAGTTGGGCATTGAGATTTTTGGCCGTCACGGCAAACGCTTGAAGCGCGTGACCGAGCCGGGCGAGCATGTGCTCAAAAGCATTGACATCATCTTGCGCGAGGTGAACAACTTGAAGCGCATCGGCGAGCAGTACAGCAGCCAGGACTCAGGCACCTTGTCGATTGCCACCACCCACACCCAAGCGCGCTATGTGCTGCCCGTGCCGGTGGCGCAGCTGCGCAGTGCCTACCCCAGCGTGAACATCAGCCTGCACCAAGGCGCACCCGACCAGGTGGCGCGCATGGTGATGGACGAAACCGCCGAAATTGGCATCGCCACCGAAAGCCTGTCCGACTACCCTGAGCTGATCACCATGCCTTGCTACGAATGGCAGCACGTGCTGGTGCTGCCCGCCGACCACCCGCTGGCCAAGGTGGAGCAACTGGAACTGGCCGACTTGGCGAATGAGCCCATCATCACCTACCACCCCTCGTTCACCGGACGCACCCGTATCGACAAGGCGTTTGCCGCCAAGCAGTTGAAGCCACGCATCGCCTTGGAAGCCATCGACTCGGACGTGATCAAAACCTATGTGCGACTGGGCTTAGGCGTGGGCATCGTGGCCGAGATGGCGGTGCGTGACATCACCGACACCGACCTGGTGGTGCGCCCTGCCGGCCGCTTGTTTGGCCACAACTTGGCGCGTATTGCCTTCAAGCGCCATGCGTATTTGCGCCAGTTTGTGTTTGAGTTTGCGCAGTTGCTCAACCCCGAGTTGAATGCCGAGGACATGGCGGCGACGGTGGCGAGGTGAATTTGATTTGCTTAATTGATTGCATCAAATATAAAATGCAATCATTGAGATCAATCGCCAAGAGGTGCCTATGTCCTCCATCACAGTCCGCAACATTCCTGAAGAAACACACCGCGCTTTGCGGGTTCGTGCCGCATTGGCTGGGCGAAGCACCGAGGCTGAGGTTCGGGCCATTCTTGAAAGTGCGGCAAGGCCAGATGACCGCGTGAAGTTGGGTTCTTTGTTGGCAGAAATCGGCCAGGAAGCAGGCGGCGCAGATTTGGTGATCGACCGCGACCAGACACCCACCGAGCCGATGAGCTTCGAATGATTTTGCTCGATACCAATGTGGTTTCTGAGCCATTGAAGCTTGCCGGGCATCCCGCTGTCTTGGCTTGGCTGGATGCCCAACTGATAGAAACCCTCTACCTGTCAACCATCAGTCTGGCTGAATTGCGATTTGGCATCGCCGCCCTTCCTGATGGCAAGCGCAAAGACACGCTTCACAACAGCCTTGAGCAACGCATCTTGCCCTTATTTGCCGGTCGGATTTTGTCCTTCGATGAAGCCACTTCCAAAGCCTATGGCGAACTGCGAGCGCTTGCCAAAGCGCAAGGAAAAGCCATTGCAACTGCTGATGGCTATATTGCTGCGACTGCCATGTGCAACAGCTTGATGGTGGCCACCCGAGACACAGGCCCGTTTGAAGCAGCAGGACTGCAAGTCATCAATCCTTGGGTTTTGCCTCAGTGATTCAACTGCGCCCACGCTTTTTCCAGCCTCTTCACACTCACCGGCTGAGGGGTCCTCAACTCCTGCGCGAAAAAACTCACCCGCAGTTCTTCCAGTAACCACCTGAATTCCAGCATCCGCGCATCGGTTTGGCCTTTGCGATCAGCCACCAAGCGCCAGTACTTTTGCTCCAAGGGTTTGAGCTCGGCCAAACGCTGGGCGTCACGGGCGGGGTCGGCGCGGTACTTGTCCAGCCGCAAGGTGATGGCCTTCAGGTAGCGAGCGCAGTGTTGCAACTGCGCCCACGGGGTGGCGACAAGGAAGTTTTTGGGCAGCAGGCGTTGCAGTTGTTGGGTGCAGTCTGCGGTGGCGTCGGGGGCGTTTTTGGTGTCCTTGACCTTTCGGCTGGCCGAGGCAAACTCCAGCAACACGCCGCCTGCGAGACGCGCCACCTCGTTGGCAATCAGCGTCAGCCGCCCCCTGCCCTCGTCCACGCGGCGCTTGAAGCTGGCCTCGTCATTAGGTAAAGGCTCGACCAAAAAAGCACGGTCCAGCGCCACATCCAGTATTTGCTGTTTCAACTCCTCGGCGGTGTCCAAGCTCATGTAGGCCACCGACATTTTTTGCAAGTCGGGGATGTTTTTTTCCAGGTACTTGAGAGCGTCTTTGATCTGCAGCGCAAACAAGCGAGCAAGTCCTTTGCGGTTTTTGGCAGCGGCGACATCGGGTTCGTCAAACACCTCGATGCAGACCGCGTCCCCCATGTCCACCAGTGCGGGGAAGCCCACCAAGGTCTGCCCGCCTTTGCTGATTTCCATGAGTTCGGGCAGTTCGCCGAAGGACCAGGTGGTTTGCTTCGCGTTGCTCGCAATGACGGTTGTTTGCTTCGCTGCGCTCGCAATGACGGTAGGGTTGCTCGCATTAACGCCCTTCGTCATCGCGAGGTGCGAAGCACCGTGGCGATCTGGAGATTGCTTCGCTTCGTTTGCGGTGACGGTAGTTTGCTTCGCTTCGCTCGCAATGACATGACCCGCAATGACGGGTCGCAGTTGCGCCAAGGCCTGAAACGCGCCCCGTGCCTGCGCACCCAGCTCGGCTTTCAATGCGCCCAAGTTGCGGCCCATGCCGAGTTGGCGGCCATGCTCGTCCACCACCTTGAAGTTCATGAAAAAGTGGGCGCTCAGCATGTCCAGCTTGAAGTCGTTGCGCTTCACATCCAAGCTGGTCTCGTCGCGCACTTTTTTCAGCAGCACATCGGTCAAGCCACCTGCGCCAAACAGCTCGGGGGCAGACAGCTCATTCGCCAACCGGGCTGCACTCTCGGGCAGCGGCACAAAGCGTGAACGCGGCCTTTGCGGCAGGCTTTTTAAGAGCGCTTGGATTTTGTCTTTCAACATCCCCGGCACCAGCCACTCGGCGCGGTCCTCGCTCACCTGGTTCAGCACAAACAAAGGCACGGTCACGGTGATGCCGTCTTTGGGGTCGCCAGGCTCATGCAAATAAGTGGCTTGGCAATCGGTGCCGCCCAGCCTCACCATCTTGGGAAAGGCTTGCGCGGTGATGCCCACTGCCTCATGGCGCATCAGGCTTTCGCGGGTCATCAACAGCGGCTCGGTCTTTT
>JAIXYA010000054.1 GCA_027490485.1 Comamonadaceae bacterium | reverse complement strand
GTATCATTTCAGCAATAAAATATCGTCAAATGCTGTGATAACCTGTGTGTATGACATCTAGGGCGCCTCTAGTTTCAGTTTCAATCCTTTTGGCTCTTAGTCATAGCGATACAAATGTCCTTTATAAACAGGGTTACCCCAGAAGAGGAGTTGACTCAAGAAAAAAATGCCTTTGCCTTGTTAAGTGACCTGAGTAAGATTGTTTTACGAAATAGGGAGATTATCTATGTTGAACCAAAAAAGCATTTTGTCTTTTGCCGCTCTGGCCTTGGTAGGCAGTGTGGCCTTGGCCGCTGACCCAGTGGTGAAGAAGTCTGATTCCGGCATTTGCCACGAAAAAGGCTCGCCTTCATATGGCAACACCAAGAAATTCACGCCTTTTGCTTCGGTGGACGAGTGCGTGAAAAGTGGCGGCAAATTGCCCGCAGGCCAAGCGGCAGCAACAGCAGCAGCGTCCATGGTTAAAAAATCTGACAGCGGTATCTGCCACGATGCCAAAAGCCCCAGCTACGAGCGCACCAAGAAATTCACCGAATTCAAGACAGTGGATGAATGCCTGAAAAGTGGCGGCAAGCTGCCCAAGTAATGGGCGGTATAGCTTCAGCGAGCGTCGGGTAATTCGATCTTGACTTCCAGCACTTCAAGGTTGTCTTGGCGTTCCAAGTTGACCTTGATGTCGTCTGGATTGATATTGACGTATTTGGACAAAACCGCGATCAAATCGCGTTGCAAGGCGGGCAAATAGTCGGGTTGGTGGGCCGAGCGGCCAGAGCGCTCGTGCGCCAAGATGATTTGTAAACGCTCTTTAGCAACGCTGGCGGTTTTTTTCTTTTCGCCAATCAGGAAAGACAAAAACGACATGGGCTTATCTCCGCCCAAACACGCGTTGCAGCAAACCGGGTTTGACGGCTTCTGTAAATCGCATGGGAACATCTTTGCCTAAAAAGCGTTCGATCACGTCTTTGTAGGCCTCGGCTACATCGCTTTTTTCCAGCAAGACGGCAGGCAATCCTTGGTTGGAGGCTTGCAGGACGTCTTCAGATTCTGGGATGACGCCAAGCAGGGGGATGCGCAAAATGTCTTGGATGTCATCCAAAGACAGCATCTGGCCTTCCAGCACACGGTTGGGGTTGTAACGGGTAATAAGCAAATGCTCTTTGATGGGCTCTTGGCCTTGAATCGCACGCAAGGTGCGGCTGCTGAGCATGCCCAAGATGCGGTCTGAGTCGCGTACAGAGGACACCTCGGGGTTGGTCACCACCAAGGCTTCGTCGGCAAAGTACATGGCCATCATGGCACCGGTTTCAATGCCTGCAGGCGAGTCGCACACAATGAAATCAAAACCCATGCCGGTCAGTTCTTGCAGAACACGCTCGACGCCTTCTTGGGTCAAGGCCTCTTTGTCGCGGGTTTGCGAGGCGGCCAGCACATACAAATTGTCTGAGTGCTTGTCCTTGATCAGTGCTTGGTTCAAGGTGGCTTCGCCATTGATAACGTTGACGAAGTCGTAAACCACGCGGCGCTCGCAACCCATGATGAGGTCCAAATTACGCAAGCCCACATCGAAGTCGATTACCACTGTTTTTTGGCCACGCAAGGCCAAACCAGATGCAAAGCTGGCACTGGTGGTGGTCTTACCCACGCCGCCTTTGCCCGAGGTCACCACGACAATTTTCGTCATCTAAACAAATCCTTGATTGAATAAAAACACATGCTCTGACAGTTTTGTCAAAAACAGTGAAGACAAGAGTTTACAAGGCCAGCATCACCAACTTATCGTCAGCCAGCCAAACTTGGGCAGCTTTGCCGGCCACCTCTTTGGGAAGGGGGGCGTCGCTGGTGCGGTAAACCCCCGCAATCGACAGCAATTCTGCTTCTAAACTGTTGGTAAAAATACGTGCGGAGGTGTCGCCTTTGGCACCTGCTATGGCTTTGCCACGCAGGGGCGCATACACATGGATATGACCATCGGCCATGATCTCTGCACCTGGGTTGACCATCGCCAGCATCACCAAGTCGCGCCCTTTTGCATACACATGCTGGCCCGAGCGTAAAGGCTTGTCCACCACCATGGCGCTGCCGCCACTGGCCACTTCCCGCACCACTTCACGAATCACTTCCACTTCTCGCACCACTTCATGGGTTACAGGGTTTGGCGGCAAGGTGCGAGCCTCGGTGGTGAGAAACAGGCCAGCCAAGATGGCCGCAGACTCATGCGCGGCATTGTTGGGGCGTAAAGCCACAGGGTTCATGCGAAAGCTGCGCAAAAGTTGCACCAAAGCGGGCAGGTCAAGCGGTCCGGCTTGGTCGTCCAAGTGCTGCAAATCAACGAGAACGGGATCGTTATCGAAAAAATCGGGTGTGTCGCCCAAGCGTGTCTGTAAATCTTGCGCCAACAGGGTGATGTCGGCGCTTTTGAGCACAAACGACACCAAAGGCAAAGAAGCACTTTTGATTTCAAACGACAAGGAATGGGCGGGGGGGCGTGAGCTCATGCGCAATACATAAAAGGGGCCACTGATAAAAACACTTAAAGACAGGACTTTACACGCTCAGAGATAGCGCAAGGGTGGAAACTGAATTCCTCGACAATCCCCCAGAGTAGACGCAGGAGAGTACATGGAATCAACCATTTGGTTGCTGGTGGCGTATTTTGCAGTGCTGGCCGTGTCCTTGGTGTACCGCCGCCATACGGTGCGTGGGCCTTGGTTGTTTTTGTTTCGCGCTTTCTTTCCAAATTGGCAGTTCTTTCACAAAGTCGGGCCGGTGCCGCATTTGTATGTGCGTTACCAAGGCGAGGCACAGCCATGGAGCGATTGGCAGTGGGTGTACCCCAGAAGGCAGCGCCAAATGCTGGGTGTCTTCCACAACCCCCATGGCAATTTGCTGCTGGCGCAACAAAACTTGGTTGACCATTTGTCCAGCGACATCAAAGATTTGGGCGAGGGCGCGGATGCCAGCCCTTTGGTCAGCTACCAAATGGTGTGCCGCTTGGCCGCACAGGCTGCGCGTGAACACATCCACCAAGGCCTATGCCAATTTGAATTGCGCCTAGAACGTCCCTCCCCACAAGGCTTTAGCCAAAGTGACACGGTATTGCGCAGCCCTGAGATCGCGCTATGAGCGGCGACACCTTGGTACGCTGTCTAGAGGTTTTGTGCGGCATCAGTTTGCTGATTCAAGTGGCCGAATATTTACGCATCGCCCAAAGCAGCGACCCGTCAGGAATTTGGTCTTGGCCGGTTCAACGCTCAGACATACCACCCCAACCGGCTTGGGTTGGGCGCTTTTTCGACGCCATGTTTCATCCCACCAGTTACCGTTTGCAATTGTGGGTACGGGGTTTGGCTGCTGTGGTTTTGCTGGTCCAAGGTGCCAGCTTAGGCCTGGTCTTGGTCTTGTTTGTGGGAACGCTTTTGCTGCTGGTGCGTTGGCGCGGTGCCTTCAATGGCGGCAGTGATTTCATGACCTTGGTGACTATCACAGGTATGTTGATCGCCCAAGTGGTGGCGGTGTGGGCGGACCAGGGCTTGGGCTGGGCGATCGGTTTGTCCTACATCGCCATCCATACCCTGAGCTCCTATTTCGTTTCTGGCTGGATCAAACTGCTGCAACCCGAGTGGCGAAGTGGGCGAGCGCTCACCGTTTTTCTCAATGGTGGCATATATGGTCCCTTGTCCCCTGACAGTATTTTTCGTCGTCCACCGGTGGCCATGGTCTGCAGCTGGGCATTCATTTTGTGGGAAGCGGTATTCCCATTGACCTTACTCAACCCGAACGGTGCATTGCTGTTCATGGTCATCGCCGCCGTGTTTCATTTTTTGGTTTTCTGGTTTTTTGGATTGAATCGCTTTTTTTGGGCTTGGCTGACCAATCTGACTGCCGTCTGGTTCTTTAGCGGTTGGGTCAGCCGGTTTTGGGGGTAAACACCCTTTATTTATGAATACTTTATAGTATATTTATAGGGTTTTTAGGCTTTTTTTTGCTTTGAGCGCTAAAGCTCAGGGCCTAGAATGGCGATCCTGTTTCTGTACAGGTACTCACAGGGACGATTTATGCAATTGATGTGGCTTTCAGGGCCCACTGGAAATGTCAGAACGATATCCATCACCTTTCGCACGGTGTTGATGTCGCTCGTCGTGGCGGCGTTGTTTTTGCTCAGTGCGGGTTTCCTGTTGCATTTTGTGGGTTTCAAAATTGCGGTTGAGTACAACCCCGACCTTGCCCGCAGCATCGGTGGCGTCACCACAGAAGCAGAACAAAAGCGCATGGAATCTGTCTACCGTGACCACTTGTCCCAGTTGCGCGAATCCATGCACACCACAGTCAACGAAATTCGCCAACTCGAAACCATGAAAAACAGGTTCATGGAGATGGCCACGCCTGCTGTGGTGCGTGACAAACTCAACCGCAAAGACGAAAACAAGGGCGGTCCGCTCATAGCGCCACGTCCTTTTTCCTCCTTTATTCGTCAGCCTTTGGGCATAGAGTTCGACCAAACTTTGCAAGAGTTTTTGCAAACCCAGGCCGCTGTGGCGGAGTTGAACACCCATTGGCAAAAGCAGCTGGAGTGGCTGCATTCTTTGCCAACCGCCATGCCGGTGCGCGGCGACTTTCGCATCTCCAGTGGCTTTGGCATTCGAAATGACCCTTTCACCGGTGGCTTGGCCATGCATGAAGGTTTAGATTTCACCGCGCCCACGGGCACCTTGGTGGTTTCTACTGCTCAAGGTACGGTTACCCGATCTGGTTGGGACCCCGGCTATGGCAATGTCATCGAAGTTCATCACGCAGAAGGTTTTGCCACACGCTATGCCCACCTAAGCAAGCGCATCGCGCAAGTAGGCGATGTGGTCGAGCGTGGCGGCACATTGGGAGAGGTTGGCAGCACAGGCCGTTCAACCGGTCCCCATTTGCATTACGAAGTATTTAACAAAGACAGGGTTATCAACCCTGCACAACTCCTGACTTCAGGATCGAGCTAACCCCCCCTTACCGGAGCCTTCCATGTTTGAAAAACTGCGCGACAAGCCCTTGGCCAGTTCGCAAGAACGTTTTGAAACCCTTATTGGGCGTACCACCCAAATTTATGGCCGCTTGGTGTTGCTCGACAGTGTGCGTATCGATGGCAAGGTGGTGGGCAATATCGAAACCACCAAAGAACACAAAGTGACCGTGGCCATTGGGGCCAGCGGAGAGGTGTCTGGCGATGTGACCGCCCACCGTGTGATGGTGGCGGGTAAGGTGGAAGGCAATATTTACGCTTCTGAGCGCGTCGAATTTCACAAAGATTCAGTGGTTCATGGCGATATCTCTTATGGCTCTATTGCGGTGGAACACGGCGCACGTTTGCTGGGCTTGGTTATTCAAAACCCAGCGGGTGGCAATGCCAGTACCGAAGCCAGTACCGCCATTCGGCAGGCGCAAACCAATAAGTAAAGCGCTTCGTTGTCGCCCGATCACTTCGATCAGATGTACAACAACCGGGCACGCGTGCCTGATTTCGCCCACTTTTTAGCCCAGTGGGCAGCAGATTCTGAAGCCGCACGCGTTTTATTGGATGGATTAACCGATATTGCCTACGGTGCGGGTCCCAGCGAGACCCTCGATATTTTTCCGGCTGCTCAAGCCAATGCGCCTGTGTTGGTTTTTATCCATGGTGGCTATTGGCGCTCTTTGGACAAATCAGACCATTCCTTTGTAGCGCCTGCTTCTGTGAGCCAAGGCGTGTGTGTGGTGGTGCCTAATTACGCGCTTTGCCCAGCCGTGACCATTTCTGACATCGTCATGCAAATGGTCAAGGCGCTGGCTTGGGTGTGGCGCTGTATTGACCGATGGGGAGGAGATCCCTCGCGCATTCACATCGCAGGGCACAGTGCCGGTGGGCATTTGGCCGCCATGATGATGGTTTGCCAATGGACGCGTTACCAGTCCGATTTACCGCCGGATTTGGTGAAAAGCGTGTTGTCGATTTCGGGTCTTTACGAGTTAGACAGCGTGATGCGTTCGCCCATGTTGCAGTCTTCCTTGCAACTGACCGCGTCTGAGGTGCTGCGCTGCAGCCCAGCTTGGATGCCGGCTCCTGCCTCTGGCAGTTTGATCAGCGTGGCGGGGGCGCTGGAGAGCGATGCATTCATTCGCCATAACCACCTGATTCAAGAGGCATGGGGACATGAACGTGTGCCCTTGGTGGAAGATTTGCAAGGCTTGCATCATTTCAGCATCGTCAATGAATTGGCCAAACCTGGCTCGCATTTGCATGGCTTGTTGATGCAGCAACTTCGCGCATGACCTACGTCCCTGCGAGTAGCCGTCATTGCGAGGAGCACCGCGACGAAGCAATCTCCCCCGCGTCGTATGTCGCAGGCTCGGCCTCGCCTCCATGCTTACACAACGTCGGCTACGGCCGACCTGCAACACACGCCGCTCAGGGTGATCGTCCATCACGCTCCAATCCAGCTGTCTAGCTTTGTAAGTCGCCGTCATTGCGAGGAGCCGTCC
>JAIXYA010000079.1 GCA_027490485.1 Comamonadaceae bacterium | reverse complement strand
GCAGAGGCGTCATGAGCGAGCCGCCCCCCACGCCGGTCAGGCCCACAATAAAGCCCACCACAAAGCCGGCCACAATGAATGCAAAACTTTCCATAAGGGCGGGACTATAGGGGGGCTTATCAGGGTTTCCAACTATTTTTAAGTTGGGGCTATATGCGAATTAGATATATCGAAATACCGCATAAGCAAACAACTAAACAGTTGTTTGAGAAATAAGCCGAATTGGCAACAATGGCCAATTACCTTCTACCCAAACTGAGATTTCCCCATGATCAAACCTCAAAACACCAGAAACGGGCTGCTCGGCAGTCTGTTGTTCGGCTTGGCCAGTTTGGCTTCAGCCCAGACCTTGCTGAACGTGTCCTACGACGTGTCCCGCGAGTTTTTCAAGGACTACAACGCGGCTTTTGTGGCGCATTACAAAAAAACCAAAGGCGTGGAGCTCAAAGTCGACCAGTCGCATGCTGGTTCCAGCGCCCAAGCCCGTGCGGTGAACGATGGCTTGGAAGCTGATGTGGTGACCATGAACACCACCTCGGACGTGGATTTCTTGGCAGCCAACGGCGTGGTGGCCAAAGACTGGGCGAAGAAATTCCCCAACAACGCCGCACCCACAACATCGACCATGTTGTTCCTTACGCGAAACGGCAACCCCAAGGGCATCAAGGACTGGGACGACCTGATCAAGCCCGGCATTCAAGTGGTGGTCGTCAACCCCAAAACCGGCGGCAATGGCCGCATGGCTTATCTAGCCGCTTGGGGTCAGGTACGCAAAAAAGGGGGTTCTGAGGCCGACGCACAAGCCTATGTGAAAAAACTCTATGCCAATGTGCCGGTGTTGGCCAAAGGGGGGCGGGATGCCACCAATGTGTTTTTGCAACGAAACATTGGCGATGTGCTGATCACCTTCGAGTCTGAGGTGATATCCGTAGACCGCGAATTCGGTGCGGGCAAGGTCGATGCCATTCACCCCAGCATCAGCATCGTCGCGGAAAACCCTGTGGCCGTGGTCGAGCGAACCACTTCTAAGAAAGGCACTGGCGAGTTGGCCAAAGCCTATTTGGATTACCTCTACAGCGACGAGGCGCAGGAAATCGCCGCAAAACACGCCATGCGCCCCCGCAATGCAGCTGTATTGAAAAAGTACGCGCAAGTGTTCAAGCCCATCACCTTGTTCCAAGTGTCGGACTACTTTGGCTCCCTCACAGAAGCACAAAAAGTGCATTTCAACGATGGCGGCTTGTTCGACAAAATTTACACGGCGCAGTGAATGAGCAGTTTGACTTTGTTTGCCCCGCGACACCAGCCAGCCAGAGTCTTGCCTGGGTTTGAAATCACCCTCGGGTTCACCATCGCTTACCTGAGCCTGATTGTGCTCATCCCCCTGTCGGCGCTGGTGTTCAAAACCCTTAACCTCACGTGGGAGCAGTTTTGGCAAGCCGTCACCGCGCCGCGTGTGGTGGCTTCGTACAAGTTGACGTTTGGGGCCTCTTTTCTTGCCGCCTCGGTGAACGCTTTTTTTGGTTTGCTGTTGGCGTGGGTCTTGGTGCGCTACCAGTTCTTTGGCAAAAAAATCGTGGATGCCTTGGTGGACTTGCCGTTTGCCTTGCCCACCGCCGTGGCGGGCATTTCCCTTACTGCACTGTTGGCAGGCAACGGCTGGATTGGTCAGTATTTAGAGCCCTTGGGCATACAACTCGCCTTCAACCGCAACGGTGTATTGATTGCACTTATCTTCATTGGCTTGCCTTTTGTGGTGCGTACGGTGCAACCTATTTTGGAAGATGTGGAAAAAGAACTGGAAGAAGCCGCCACCTGTTTGGGGGCCACACGTTGGCAAACCTTCAGCAGAGTGATTTTTCCGACCCTAGCACCTGCCTTGCTCACGGGTTTTGCCATGGCGTTTGCACGTGCCATCGGTGAATACGGCTCGGTGATTTTCATTGCGGGCAATATGCCCATGGTGTCGGAGATCACGCCGCTCATCATCATCAGCAAGCTCGAGCAGTACGACTATGCCGGTGCCACTGCTGTGGCGCTGGTCATGTTGTGTGCCGCCTTTGTCATGTTGTTGCTCATCAATGGTTTGCAGGCTTGGCAGCGTTCGCGTTCGGGGGCGTCTTCATGAGTGTTCAACATACAACACCCACCCATGCCTTGAACAGCACAGGAGAGCCTGTGTGGTTGCGTCGCACCCTGATTGGCATTGCCTTGGTGTTTGTTGGCTTGTTTTTGGTACTGCCCTTGGCGGCGGTGTTCACCGAAGCATTGCGAAAAGGTTTTGATGCTTTTTATGAAGCGTTGAAAGAACCCGATGCATGGTCGGCCATCAAACTGACCTTCCTCATCACAGTCATCGCTGTACCGCTGAATTTGGTGTTTGGCGTGTGTGCTGCGTGGGCGATTGCCAAGTTTGAGTTTCGTGGCAAGGCCTTTCTCACCACCTTGGTGGACTTGCCGTTTTCGGTGTCGCCGGTGGTGGCGGGTCTCATTTATGTCTTGGTTTTCGGGGCACAGGGTTGGTTTGGCCCTTGGTTGCAAGCGCATGACATCAAGATTATTTTTGCCGTGCCTGGCATGGTGTTGGCCACCGTGTTCGTCACTTTTCCTTTTATTGCGCGGGAACTCATTCCCTTGATGCAAGCGCAAGGCAATGAAGAAGAGCAGGCCGCCATGGTCTTGGGTGCCAGTGGTCTGCAAATTTTTTGGCGCGTGACTTTGCCCAACATCAAATGGGGCTTGCTGTATGGCGTCATTTTGTGCAATGCCCGTGCCATGGGTGAGTTTGGAGCGGTGTCGGTGGTGTCGGGCCATATTCGCGGTCAGACCAACACCATGCCTTTGCATGTGGAAATTTTGTACAACGAATACCAGTCGGTCGCGGCCTTTGCTGTGGCGTCGTTGTTGGCTTTGTTGGCTGTGGTGACCTTGGTCATCAAGTCGGTGGTGGAGTGGAAGCAGCAACGCCTGATGGCCGAGTTGGCGGCGCTCTCGCCTGAAAGACCGGTGGTGTGAATATTCGTCATTGCGAGCGAAGCGAAGCAACCCAGACTGCCACGGCCTTCGGCCTCGCAGTGACGTAAAAGTGAAAGAAAAAAATGAGCATTGAAATCCGCAACATCAGCAAGCAATTTGGCGACTTCCACGCCTTGCGCAACGTCAACCTGGATATCGCCTCTGGCGAGTTGGTAGCACTTCTTGGGCCCTCAGGCTGCGGCAAAACCACGTTGCTGCGCATCATTGCGGGCTTGGAAACCGCAGGCCAAGGCACGATTGCTTTCAGTGGTGAAGACACCACCCATATCCATGTGCGAGAGCGTCAAGTGGGCTTTGTGTTCCAACACTACGCTTTGTTTCGCCACATGACTGTGTTTGAAAACGTGGCGTTTGGTTTGCGTGTGCGCCCTAAGCACACGCGTCCTACCGAAGCGGCCATCCAGAAAAAAGTCCACGACTTGTTGAACCTGGTGCAACTCGATTGGCTGGGCGACCGCT
>JAIXYA010000247.1 GCA_027490485.1 Comamonadaceae bacterium | reverse complement strand
TGGGCGATCAACTTCGCCACAGCCTGGCGGTTACCGAGTCGCTCAAGCTGGGCATACGCCCTGAGTACATCGCTGTGCTCAACGCCCCTGCCGAGGGTTGCCTGCCCGCTCAGGTGCTGCGCTGGCAAGACTTAGGCACCAGCGGCTTGCTCACCACCCAGTGTGCGGGTGAGGTGCTGCGGGTGCGTTTGGCCAACCACAGCGAAGCACCTGCGGTGGGTCAAACCGTGTATGTGCAGGTGCTCGGCATACACACATGCTTTTATGAGCAGGAGGCCTTGATCGCATGAAGCCCGTCAACCAAAAAGCCTGGTTACTCATCTTGCCGGTGCTGTTGTGCGTGGCCTTCTCGGCCATCGTGCCGCTCATGACCGTGGTCAATTACTCTGTGCAAGACATCATCTCGCCAGAACGCCGGGTGTTTGTCGGTACCGAGTGGTTTGCCGCTGTCATGCGCGACCAAGACCTGCATGAAGCGCTGTGGCGGCAAATGGTGTTTTCGCTGGCCGTGTTGGTGGTGGAAATTCCCTTAGGCATTGCACTGGCGCTGTCCATGCCTGCCAAAGGCTGGCAGGCCTCGGTGACTTTGGTGTTGGTGGCTTTGTCTTTGCTGATCCCCTGGAATGTGGTGGGCACGATTTGGCAAATTTACGGCCGTGCTGACATTGGCTTGCTGGGTGCTGCTTTGCAAGCCATGGGAATTGATTACAACTACACCGGCAATGCGCGGGACGCTTGGCTCACCGTGTTGGTGATGGACGTTTGGCACTGGACGCCCTTGGTGGCCTTGCTGTGTTATGCCGGTTTGCGCAGCATCCCTGATGCTTATTACCAAGCAGCGCAAATCGATGGCGCTTCCAAGTTCGCGGTGTTTCGTTTCATCCAGTTGCCCAAGTTGCGTGGCGTCCTCATGATCGCGGTGTTGCTGCGCTTCATGGACAGCTTCATGATTTACACCGAACCTTTTGTGCTCACCGGCGGCGGGCCGGGCAACGCCACCACCTTCCTCAGCCAGTACCTGACGCAAAAAGCGGTGGGCCAGTTTGATTTGGGTCCAGCTGCTGCGTTTTCGCTGATTTACTTTTTGATCATTTTGTTGCTGTGCTTCATCCTCTACAACTGGATGCAAAGTGTCGGCACCCAAACCAAGGAGCAAGACCATGGATGAGCGCCGCTTCAAAAAACGCACGGTCTTTTTGCTGCTCTACATCGTGTTCGCTTTGCTGCCCATCTATTGGATGGTGAACATGAGTTTGCGCACCAACCAAGAAATCTTGTCCAGTTTCAGCCTGTTTCCGGTCAACCCGACTTGGGACAACTACGCCACCATCTTCACCGATGTGTCGTGGTATTCGGGCTATATCAACAGCCTGATCTACGTGGCCATCAACACGGTTATCTCGGTCACCGTGGCCTTGCCGGCTGCGTATGCTTTTTCGCGCTACAGCTTTTTGGGCGACAAGCATGTGTTTTTCTGGTTACTTACCAACCGCATGACGCCGCCTGCGGTGTTTTTGCTGCCGTTTTTCCAGCTCTACAGCACGGTCGGTTTGATGGACACCCATATCGCGGTGGCCATGGCGCATTTGCTCTTCAATGTGCCGCTGGCAGTATGGATTTTGGAAGGCTTCATGAGCGGCATTCCCCGTGAAATCGACGAAACCGCGTACATCGATGGCTACAGTTTTCCAGCGTTTTTCGTCAAAGTGTTTTTGCCGCTTATCAAGGCAGGCGTGGGTGTGACCGCTTTCTTTTGCTTCATGTTCAGCTGGGTCGAGTTGCTGTTGGCCCGCACCCTCACCAGCGTCAACGCCAAACCCATCGTCGCCACCATGACCCGCACGGTCAGCGCCTCGGGCATGGACTGGGCCACCTTGGCCGCGGCCGGTGTGCTGACCATCGTGCCGGGTGCCATCGTCATTTGGTTTGTGCGGCATTACATCGCCAAAGGCTTTGCCATGGGACGCGTATGACACACCACAGGAGACAAGCCCATGCTTGAGTGGATGGCTTGGACCACCCCGGTGGCGGTTTTTTTCACCTGCATCGTGCTCATGTTGATCGGCATGACGGTGTGGGAGCGACGCTCGCCCACGGTGGCGCGAAAAGGATTTTTGCCCTTGGTCACCACCCGAGGTGACCGTTTGTTCATCGGCCTGTTGGGTTGCGCTTACCTGCACCTGATGTTCGTGGGCTTGGCAGGTCAGCTGTTACTTTGGTTTGAATTGAGCGAGGAGCCCTCGATTTGGTGGGCGACCGCAACGAGTGCGGTTTGGTTGGTTTTTGTCATGCGCAAAGGCTAGCCACACCAACCCATGACACGGTCTGTAACTTCCCCAAGACACGTGTTTTCTCAGAGTAAGGGGAAACTTTCAGGAGACTGGCATGAAATTGAAATACCGTGCGATTGCCTTCGCCGCTGCAGCCTTGGTGCTGGGTCACAGCGCGTGGGCTGGAGAGGCTGAGGCCAAAAAATGGGTGGACAACGAGTTCCAACCCTCAACCTTGTCCAAAGACAAGCAAATGGCGGAGATGAAATGGTTCATTGCGGCCGCGAAAAAGCTGCAGGCCAAGGGCGTGAAAGAAATTTCCGTGGTGTCTGAGACCATCACCACCCATGAATACGAGTCCAAAACCTTGGCCAAGGCGTTCAGCGAAATCACCGGCATCACCGTCAAGCACGACCTGATCCAAGAGGGTGACGTGGTGGAAAAGCTGCAAACCTCGATGCAGTCGGGCAAGTCCATTTATGACGGTTGGATTTCTGATTCTGATTTGATTGGTACCCACTACCGCTACGGCAAGATCATGAACCTGACCGACTACATGGCGGGCCCTGGCAAAGAGTGGACCAACCCAGGCCTGGACTTGAAAGACTTCATCGGCACCAGTTTCACCACCGGTCCCGACAAGAAACTGTACCAATTGCCCGACCAACAGTTCGCCAACCTGTACTGGTTCCGTGCCGACTTGTTCGAGCGCAAAGAAATCAAAGACAAATTCAAGGCCAAGTATGGCTACGACCTGGGCGTGCCGCTCAACTGGAGCGCCTATGAAGACATCGCCGAGTTCTTCACCAATGATGTGAAAAACATTGACGGCAAGCCTATTTATGGCCACATGGACTACGGCAAGAAAGATCCTTCTTTGGGTTGGCGTTTCACCGACGCTTGGCTGTCCATGGCAGGTACCGCTGACATTGGCATTCCCAATGGCCGACCCGTTGACGAGTGGGGCATTCGCGCCTCTGCTGACGGTTGCAACCCCCAGGGTGCATCGGTTGCCCGTGGTGGCGCCACCAACTCGCCTGCTGCGGTCTATGCCCTCACCAAGTACGTGGACTGGATGAAGAAATATTCACCCAAGGAAGCCATTGGCATGACCTTTGGTGAAGCTGGTCCTGTGCCTGCCCAAGGCCAAATTGCCCAGCAAATCTTCTGGTACACCGCGTTCACGGCCGACATGACCAAGCCTGGACTGCCTGTGGTGAATGCCGATGGCACACCCAAGTGGCGCATGGCCCCTGGCCCCAACGGCCCATACTGGAAACAAGGCATGCAAAACGGCTACCAAGACGTGGGTTCATGGACCTTCTTCAAAGACCATGACGCCAACAAAACTGCTGCCGCTTGGTTGTACGCCCAGTTCGTGACCGCCAAAACCACGTCGCTGAAAAAGACCATCGTTGGTTTGACACCGATTCGTGAGTCCGACATCCGCTCTGACGCCATGACCAAAATGGCGCCAAAGTTGGGTGGCTTGGTGGAGTTCTACCGCAGCCCTGCGCGTGTGGCATGGACGCCTACCGGTACCAACGTGCCTGACTACCCCAAGCTCGCGCAGCTGTGGTGGAAAAACGTGGCAGTGGCTGTGACTGGCGAGAAAACACCTCAGCAAGCCATGGACAACTTGGCCAACGAGATGGACGATGTGATGGCGCGTTTGGAGCGTGCTGGCATGGCCCGTTGCGCACCCAAGCTCAACCCCAAGGGTGACCCTGCCAAGTACCTGAGTGACAAAGCTGCTCCATGGGCCAAATTGGCCAATGAGAAGCCAAAGGGCAAAACCATCGCCTATGAAACGCTGCTCAACGCTTGGAAGGAAGGCCGCGTTCGCTAAAGCCTGACGAACGGCAACCCTCTGGTGGGGTTGCCCGTTTTGTCTGGGGGTCTGTTCCCAGCTGGGTGCAGCCCCCTCTTAGGTCAGTTACCCATGACCCGCTCTGAACTTCTTCAACAATTGGCCGCTCCGCAGCGTTTTGATCTGGCGGTGATTGGCGGCGGTGCAACAGGATTGGGCGTGGCGCTGGAGGCCAGCCAGCGAGGCTACAAAGTGGTCTTGCTCGAATCCCACGACTTTGCCAAAGGCACCTCGTCGCGTTCGACCAAGCTGGTGCATGGCGGTGTACGTTATTTGGCGCAAGGCAATATCAGCCTGGTGCGTGAAGCCTTGCACGAGCGCTCGGTGTTGTTGCATGACGCACCGCATTTGGCGCAACCGATTCCCTTTGTCATGCCGTCTTACCGCTGGTGGGAGACCGCGTTTTACGGCATTGGTTTGAAACTCTATGACTTGTTGGCTGGTGCCGATGGCCTGGGTCCGACCGAATTTTTATCCGCCCGCAGCGTCTTGGCCCGCATGCCAGGTCTCAAGTCCAAAGGCTTGTCTGGTGGTGTGCAGTACTGGGATGGCCAATTTGACGATGCACGTTTTGCCATCAATTTGGCCCGTACCGCCACCCAAGCGGGTGCCTTGGTGGTCAATTACTGTGCTGTCACGAAACTGCTTCACGCCGAGGGGCGGGTCAACGGCTTGGTGGCCCAAGACCACGAAACTGGTCAAACCTTTCAAGTCCAGGCCGACTGCGTGGTCAATGCCACAGGCGTGTGGGTGGACCAGGTTCGACAACTCGATGCGCAGCCCAGTGGCTCAACGATGCAAGCCATGGTCGCGCCCAGCCAAGGGGTGCATTTGGTGGTCGACCGTGAATTTTTACCCGGTGACCACGCGCTGTTGGTGCCCAAAACCGCCGATGGACGGGTCTTGTTTGCCGTGCCTTGGTTGGGCAAGGTCATCTTGGGCACCACCGATACGCC
>JAIXYA010000028.1 GCA_027490485.1 Comamonadaceae bacterium | reverse complement strand
CATAGCTGGCAGAGAGTTCTTCCACATGGGCTTTGATTTGGTCTGGGGTGGCTTGCAAGCCATGCTGACGTACCAACTCCGAGACCACCAAGCCCATGCGCACACGGCGCTCAGCTTGAGGCTTGAACACATCCTCGGGGATAGGCGCTTTGTCAGCATCTTTGATGCCACGTTGTTTCAGTTCTTCACGGGCGCCTTGCACCATGCGGTCAAGCTCGGCTTGCACAATGGAGTTGGGCAAATCCAGTTCGGCGTTGTCAACCAATGCATCCAATGCGGCTTGTTTATTGCGACCCAGCAAACGGAACTTCACTTCACGCTCTAAGTTGCCACGGATGTCTGCACGCAAACCTTCAACAGTGGCGTCCACTGCGCCAAGCGATTTGGCCAATTCGTCGGTCACTTCGGGCAAATGGCTGGCTTCGAGCTTTTTCAAAGTCACCATGAAGTCGGCGGTTTTGCCAGCCACTTCACGGCCTTGGTAATCGGGGGGGAAAGCCAAGGGGAAAGTTTTGCTCTCGCCGACCTTCATGCCTTTGACCGCAGCTTCAAACTCTTGCAGCATTTGGCCTTCGCCCACCACAAATTGGAAGTCTTGGGCGCGACCGCCATCAAAAGGCTCACCATCGATCTTGCCTTCGAAATCCACCGTCACGCGGTCATCGGTATCTGCCGCGGACTCCAGCGAACGCTGGGCATAGGTGCGGCGTTGTTTGCGCAAAATTTCAACGGTTTTGTCAATGGCTTCGTCAGTGACATCCGCCTTAAGTTTGTCAATGGTGACCTGCGCCAGGTCTTGCATCTTCACTTCGGGGTACACCTCGAAGATGGCGTCAAATGCCATTTCACCTTCGGGCGCTTGTTCTTTTTCGCTGATGCGGGGCTGGCCGGCAACGCGCAACTGGGCTTCCATGGCGGCTTGGTTGAAGGCTTCACCGACCTTGTCGTTCATGACTTCGTAATGCACCGAGTAACCATAGCGCTGCGCCACGATATTCATGGGGACTTTGCCTGGGCGAAAACCGTCGATCTTGACTTGGCGAGCAAGTTTCTTCAAACGTGCATTGACTTCGTTTTGGATCACTGTAGTGGGCAAAGTCAAAGTGATTTTGCGTTCCAACTTTTCCAAGGTTTCAACATTCACGGCCATGAGGTTTCTCCATCTCTAAATTTAAAAGCGCGGGGCTTTAGGCATGCATTGGTGCGCGGGGGGGGACTCGAACCCCCACAGTATTGCTACCGTCAGGACCTAAACCTGGTGCGTCTACCAATTTCGCCACCCGCGCGGGATCAAAAAAAGCAAAGGGCGGTGTGTTTGAACATACCGCCCATTTGAAATCGGTCAAGGCGAAATTCTACCCGCCCCAGCTTCTTTCGAAGACGCGCTTAACGCTTGACCCTGAACCAAGCAGCGTACATGGCAGGCAAAGCCAACAAAGTCAGCACTGTCGCCACGATCAAGCCACCCATGATGGCCACCGCCATGGGGCCCCAAAAGACGCTGCGTGACAGCGGAATCATGGCCAACACCGCCGCTGCAGCGGTCAGCACAATGGGACGCAAACGCCTCACAGCAGACTCGACGATGGCGTCCCATGCTGGCACCCCATTGGCGCGGTCTTGCTCGATTTGGTCGATCAAAATGACCGAATTGCGCTGAATCATGCCCATGAGCGCAATCACCCCTAGCAAAGCCACAAAGCCAAAGGGGCGGTCTAGGGTGAGCAAAGCCAAGGCAACACCCGCAATGCCCATAGGTCCGGTGAGAAACACCAGCAAGGCGCGGCTAAAGCTTTGCAACTGCAGCATCAGCAAGGTGAAGGTGACGAACAGCATCAGAGGCAAGCCTGCAGCGATGGAGGCCGAACCTTTGGAGCTTTCTTCGACCGCGCCTGCCACATGGATGCGGTAGTCAGCATAGCCATCAGCTGCCCATTGCTTTTCAAGTTTTTTCAACTCTGGCAACAACTGTGCAGTGACGGTTGCGCCTTGCAAGCCTTCCACGATATCGGACTGCACGGTGATGGCGTAGTCGCGGTTCTCCCGCCACATCACGCCTGGCTCCCAACTGAACTGCGGCTTGGCCACTTGCAGCAGTGGCACCGATTTGCCAGAGGCGGTAGGCACATAGGCGTTGCCAAGGTCAGTGATGGCCTGTCGCTCTGTTTGCGGTTGACGCAACACGATGTCGATCAATTGATCGCCCTCACGGAACTGACCCACGGTGGTGCCGCTGAGCAATACACGCGAAGCCTGCGCAATCGACTGGCTGGTCACGCCTAATGCACGGGCCTTTTCCTGATCAACGGCCAAGCGAATGACCTTGATGGACTCGTTCCAGTTGTCGTTCACGCCTCGGGTGTTGGCGTTGGTTCGCATCACCGCCTTGACCTCATCCGCCCGCAAACGCAAGGAATGAGGATCCGGCCCAGCCACGCGAAACTGCACCGGGAAAGGCACGGGTGGTCCATTGGGCAGCAACTTCACACGGGCCCGCACCTCAGGAAATTCTTGGGCCATGATGGCTGGCAATGCCACCCGCAGGCTTTCACGAATCTTGAGGTCTTTGGGCTGAATGATGAACTGCGAGACATTGCTTTGCGGAAAGACTTGGTCAAGCGGCAGATAAAAACGTGGCACGCCAGAACCTACCCACAAACTAACTGACTCCACGCCAGCAGTTGCCAGCAAACGCTTTTCCACTTGCAAACTTAAAGCTTCGTTGGCGGCGACACTGGTGCCTTCGGGAAACCAAATATCCATCATGATTTCGGGACGGCTTGAGTCGGGGAAAAACTGCTGCTGTACCTTGCCCATCCCAAATATGCCCAGCGCAAACGTCAGTACCGTCGCACCAATGGTCAACCAACGGTGCTTGACGCACCAGTTCACTGTGCGGCGAAAGGTGTTGTAGAAAGCTGAGTCAAACAGTTCTTGGGGCGCACCACCTGTCGTATGCGGCTTGACCTTGAGGATGAAGGTTCCCAAATAAGGCACAAAAAATACCGAGACCCACCAACTCAGCAACAAAGCGATGACGGTGACCGCAAAAATGGCAAAGGTGTACTCACCCGTGACCGATTTGGCCAAACCAATCGGCAAGAACCCAGCCGCGGTGATGAGGGTG
>JAIXYA010000320.1 GCA_027490485.1 Comamonadaceae bacterium | reverse complement strand
GAATTCATTAAAAGAATAAATGTGTATAATGTATTCATTTTTTCAACAAAGTCGACAAAATGAATACTTTCACAGAAAACGAAAAGGCATCATCGAAAGCAGCAACTCTGCTGTTTTTATCGATTATTTTTCTCTTTGTCGGTAGCTCGCTGCCCTTCATCAATCCAGTTACCCCGCGACTCAATTCTGACCTGATGGCCTTTTTTGGCTTGGGTCTGTTTGGCATGGTTACTTGCTTTTACCTGCCCCGCGAAGCCACACGCTTTAGCCTGACGTCGCTTGGGATGCTCTGTGGCGGTTGGTTGATGTTGGCCTGCGTGCAGTACATCGCTGGCATCAACACCACCTATTTCAGCTATTTTTTAGTTAGCACGTCTTATCTTTTGGCGGTGGTTTTGCTCAGTGCATGGGTCAGGATGTGGATACAAGCAGGGCAGGGCCGTTTGTTGGCTGAAACCGTCATGACGGGCGTGCTGATTGCAGGACTGCTGCAAGCGGCCAGTATTTGGCTGCAAATGCTGCAACTGGAGCAATGGCTGAGCCCTTGGCTTAACAGATCAGCTTCATTTCCTCGGCAAGGCGGCTTTTTGAGCCAACCCAATTTGTGTGCCAGCCTGATGGTCAGCGCCATGGTCTGCTTGGTTTTTTTAAAGCCTGAGGAGGGCGAGCAAAGCGCTAGACCCACGCCTTGGCGATTGATCGCCATGAGCTTCATGATGTTGGCGGTGTATGCCACCAGTTCCCGCACAGGCTACCTTGAAGTATTTTTGGTCAGCGCAATGCTTGCCTTGGTACGACAGCGTTTGAAGATTTCTTGGGTCTGGGTGGCTTTGGTTGTTTGGCAACTTTTGGCTATAGGCTTGGGCGAGGTACTGGCCAGTTTGGGCTTGATGTCTGGGCAACTATTGGAGGATTCCCGAAAAGCGGTTGAAGCCTCAAGTAACCATCGCCTGCGCATTTTGAACGATGTTTGGCTGGTCATTCAGCAGCACCCTTGGATGGGTGTGGGCTGGCGACAGTTACAAGTCACCCAAGTACTGACACCAGGCATCAGCGAGCCTGTCGACCATGCCCACAACATCGTGGCGCAAATTCAGGTGGAGTTGGGGGTTTTGGGCACCTTGTCTTTGCTGGGTTTCGCTGGTTTTTGGCTGTTGAAGAAGAAACCTTGGCTTGAGGCCAATGGCGCGGAATTGGCCATGGTCTGCGTGGTGATGGTCCTAGGCCTGCACAGCTTGTTGGAATACCCTTTGTGGCACGCCATGTTTTTGTTTTTATTTGGGTTTGCTTTCAGCCTTTTGCCAGAAGAGACTTACCCCGTGCGACTGCCGCTATGGTTAGTGAAAGGCTTAGGACTGGTTCTGGTGTTTTGCGCTGCGTGGTTTTACATAGACCACCACAAATCCTTGTCAGCCTATGAACGTTTTTCCCAAAATCAATCCAAAGAAGAGCTGGTTGCCAACAATAAAACCGTTTGGTGGAACCGCTTGTTGTTTGAGAGCATTTTCATGATCAACGCGCCGGTCAACGACAACACCCGTCCCGTGCTGCGCAATATCGCCAAGGAAAATGCCAATGTGTATTCTCAAACCATCTTCATCAACTTACCGCTGCTGAAAATCAAGATCCAAGATGGCGAGACCGAAGTCGCCAACCAACTTGGCAAACGCATGTGCTTGAATCTGTCTGATGAAAAGTGGAAAGAGGTTCAAATACACTTGCGCTCTTTACAAGACCCTCGGTTCAACACGTGGTTAGAGCAGTTACCCCCCGACACTTTGAAATGCAGAACCTGAACGTGTGGCTGGCATGAGGGCGCTGCGCATTTATGCCGGCCCCACGGCCCGCCAACACATTGCCGACAAAGGCTTGCTGCCGCAGCACATCAGTGTGGTGCCAGGCGCAGCAGGTGGTCCCAAGGGCTTGATCTTGGGACCCATAGACCGATTTTTGTTTGGCCATTGGTTGCCACGCAGTGACCAACCCATCGACTTGGTGGGTGCCTCCATTGGCGCTTGGCGCATGGCCACCGCCTGTCTGCCCCAGCCAGAAAAAGAGCTGCTTGCCTTGGAAGAGGCTTATATCCATCAGCACTACGAATTAGCCCCAGGTCAACGCCGACCCACGCCGCACCAAGTCAGCACCGATTTCGCCGCCAATTTGCACCGGTTTTACAGCGGCCGGATTCACCCAGTGATTCACCATCCGCGCTATCGCCTGCATGTCATGACCTCACGGGGCTTGGGTGTGTTGTCTGAGGACAATGCGTGGCGCACACCGCTGGGATACGCCGCGGCCTACATCAGCAATTTTTTCAGCCGACCCGCCATGGGCAAGTGGCTAGAGCGTGTGGTGTTTTCCAGCCCCTTCATGGGACAAGCCCATCCCTTGCCGTTTGCCACCAACGACTACCCCTCACGCCAGTTGGCTTTGAGCGAAGACAACTTCATGGACGCTGTACAAGCCAGTTGCTCCATCCCCTTTGTTTTAGAGGCGGTCAAAGCCATCCATGGTGCGCCTGCTGGTGCCTATTGGGATGGCGGCATCACTGACTACCACCTGCACTTGGACTACCGCCAAGCCAAGGGTTTGACGCTGTACCCGCATTTCCAAAAAGCGGTGGTGCCAGGCTGGTTGGACAAAAAGCTGACAAGTCGCCACCACGCCACCGCGTTTTTAGACAGCACGATTTTGTTGGCGCCTGATCCTGAGTGGGTGCGCAGCTTGCCCAATGGGAAGTTACCTGATCGCAGCGACTTCACCACCTACGGCCAAGACTTGGCCAGCCGCGTCAAAGTGTGGAAACAAGCCGTGGGCGAGGCTGAGCGCTTGGCCGACGAATTGGCTAACTGGTTGCTGCAACCTGACTTTGGCAGGGTGGACACGCTTTAAATTAGTTGGCTCACAAAGCGCAGACCATTTCAATATGCGCCATGTTCGCTTCCATGAACACCTCGCCTTGGCGACGAAAGCCTTGACGACGGTAAAAGTTCTCGGCACTGCATTGGGCATGCAGCAATATTTCTTTATCGCCACGTTGACGAGCAGCTTCCATCAAAGCGGTCAGGATTTGATCGCCTAAGCGTTGGCCGCGCAGCACCCGTTTGACCGCCATGCGTCCAATTTTGGCCACGCCATTCACCGAGGGCAGCAAACGCCCTGTGGCCACGGGTGCCCCCAAACGGTTGCACAACACCGCATGAAGGCAATGCTCGTCGCGGGAATCCCATTCCATGGCTTGGTCCACGCCTTGCTCATCCACAAACACCTCTGTGCGCAAGGGGCCTGTGAGCGGTTTCAATCCCGCCCAGGTGCCTAACTGCAAGCGGGTCATGGCCTCGCCTTGTTCATAGCCCAGCAAAATATCGCGCAAAGCCTGGGGCACAGGCTGAGAGGTTTGTGTCTTTGGGTCGGCGTAGACGTAGACCAATTCACCTTTCACCAATACTTGCTCGCCACGAAACACCACGCCTTCAAAAAGAATGGACGAATTACCAATTCGAGAACAGCGCATGCCGATGTGCAGCAAGTCGTCGTAGACCGCCGAGGCTTTGTATTCCAAGGTGGACTTGACCACGAACAAATCGCCGCCCATGCCATGCAAACTTTGCTCGTAGGGCAGGGCCAAGGCTCGCCAATAGTCAGACACAGCGGTATCGAGGTACATCAGGTAGTGACCATTGAAGACGATTTTTTGCATATCGACCTCAACCCAGCGCACCCGCAGGGCATGGAAAAAGCGAAAGTCTTGGCGGTTCATGGCGGTGGTTTTGTCCGTTAAAGTGGCGGCATCCTACAACGAGCGCAGCGGAAAACACCATGGCAAGTATTTTTTACATCACCCAAGTCCATATTGAATTCGGCGCTTTGCAGCGCTTGTCTGAAGAATGTCAACGCATTGGTATTTCTCGACCTCTCATCGTGACCGATGCTGGTATCAAAGCCGCGGGTTTGCTGCAGCAGGCCTTGGATGCGCTCAAAGGCGTGTCGGTCACGGTGTATGACGCGACACCTTCTAACCCCACCGAGGCCGCTGTTCGCCAAGCCACCGCACTGTGCCAGCAACACCAGTGTGATGGTTTGATTGCATTAGGTGGCGGGTCTTCGAT
>JAIXYA010000211.1 GCA_027490485.1 Comamonadaceae bacterium | reverse complement strand
GTTTTTTGCCCGGCATTGCCAGCGGTGAGGTGTGGTGGAGCCAAGGCTACAGCGAGCCAGGTTCGGGCTCTGACCTCGCCTCGCTCAAAACCCGAGCCGAGCGGGTGGGCGACAAGTACATCGTCAATGGCCAAAAAACCTGGACCACCTTGGCACAGTTTGGCGAGTGGATTTTTTGCTTGGTGCGCACCAGCAACGAGGGCAAACCGCAAACCGGCATTTCGTTTTTGCTGATCGACATGAAGTCCAAGGGCGTGAGTGTGCGCCCCATCAAACTGCTGGACGGTGAATGCGAGGTCAACGAGGTCTGGTTTGACAACGTGGAAGTCCCCGCTGAGAACCTGATCGGCGAAGAAAACAAGGGCTGGAACTACGCCAAGTATTTGCTGGCGCATGAGCGCACCAATATCGCTGATGTCAACCGTGCCAAACGCGAATTGGAGCGCTTGAAGCGCATCGCCAAAGCCGAAGGCGTCTGGGACGACCTGCGTTTCAGAGATGAAATCGCCAAGCTCGAAGTGGACGTCATCGCCTTGGAGATGATGGTGCTGCGGGTGTTGAGTGCCGAGAAATCGGGCAAGCAGTCGCTGGACATTGCCGGCCTGTTAAAGATCCGCGGCTCTGAAATTCAGCAGCGCTACAGCGAACTCATGATGATGGCCGCTGGCCCATTCAGCCTGCCTTTCATCGAGGACGCCATGGCCGCTGGTTGGCAAGGTGACCATGTGGGCGCGGCCCACTGTGCGCCATTGGCATCCACGTATTTCAATATGCGCAAGACCACCATTTATGGTGGCTCGAATGAAGTGCAACGCAACATCGTTGCGCAAACCGTTTTGGGGTGAACCATGGACTTTGATTTTTCAGACGAACAAGAGCAACTGCGCGACGCGGTACGCAAATGGGTGGACAAGGCCTACAGCTTTGACGAGCGCCGCAGCGTGGTCGCGGCAGGTGGTTTTTCGGCCAGCGCTTACCAAGCCATGGCCGAATTGGGCTTGTGTGGCCTGTATGTGCAAGACGCTTATGGCGGCATGAACATGGGCCCCACCGAGGGCATGGTGGCGATGGAGGAGTTGGGGCGTGGCATGGTCCTCGAACCCTTGGCCCACACTTGGATGTGCACCGCGGTGTTGCAAGCTTTCGCCCCCGAAGACCTGAAAACCGAATGGCTGCCCCGTTTGGCTGGTGGCGAGGCTTTGCTGGTGTTGGCCCACCATGAAAAAGGCACACGCTACGACCTGCACAAGTGTCAGGCCACGGCAACGCAAGTGGGTGGCGCTTGGCAAGTCACCGGTCACAAGAGCTTGGTGCCAGCGGGTGACCACGCCCATGGCTTTTTGGTGCCTGCCATTGCGAACGGCCAACAAGCTTTGTTATTGGTGCCCCGCAGTGCGGCCACCAACACGGCCCATGCCTATCTGGCGCAAGACGGCAGCCGCATGAGCGAGCTGCACCTGACAAACGCAGCCGCCCAGCTCATCAGCTTGGACGGTTTGGCTGCTTTGCAGCTGGCGGTGGACGTGGGTGCCACGTCTTTGTGTGCCGAGGCCGTGGGCCTGATGGAAAAAACCTTGGCGGTAACGGTGGAGTACCTCAACACCCGCAAACAGTTTGGCGTGGCCATTGCCAGCTTTCAAGCGCTGCGCCACCGCGTGGCCGACATGAAAATGCAGCTCGAGCTGGGCCGCTCCATGAGCTACTACGCCACGCTCAAACTCAATGCATCCGCCGAGGAACGTAGCTTGGCGGTGTCACGCGCCAAGTACCAAATTGGGCGCTCCACCCGCCATGTGGGCCAAGAAGCGGTGCAATTGCATGGCGGCATTGGGGTGACCGACGAGTACATCGTCAGCCATTGCTTCAAGCGCTTGACGCAAATCGAACTCAGCTTGGGTGACAGCCTCCACCATTTGGGCCAGGTGTCGACTCAGATGCAAGAGACGGCTGGCGTGTTTGCTTAATGTGTCAGTGGCTTGAAGCGCGGCTGTTTGACGCCATCGATCACCACCTCTTCGGTGAACATCGCAAACGGTCGCACCCAAAGACCGCGCTCGCCATACTCGGCGCGGTACAGCACCAAAGGTTCTAGGGTTTCGCTATGGCGCACCACGCCCAGCACCTCGTAGGGCAGGCCTTTGTAATGCACATAGGGCCCCAGCGGCAGGCTGGGCAGGGGAGGGAGGTCGGTGTCAGACATGGCCACAGCATAATCGGTGCATGCATCCAAAAACCCTGTTAGACGCCTGCACCGAATTGACCCGTTTGCTGCTTCGCTTTGACCACCCTGCCGACAGCGTGGTTTCCAAATACTTCCGTGACCAACGCAAACAAATGGCCTTGGGTCCGCGTGAGCGTGGCGTCTTGGCCGAAACCGGCTACAACGTGTTACGCCAAAAACTGCGTTATGAGCATTTGGCCAAGTCCGGCACCGGTGTGAAAGAGCGTCGTTTGGCCATTTTGGGCTGGGCTGCTTATTTGGATGCGCAAGCCAAATTGCAGCAGCCCCAAGCTACCCATGGCGACCGTGGCTTCATGAAAGCTGCCATGAGCGAGATGGAGTTCAAGTGGCTGGCCGATTGCGATGCCGCCACCGATGAAGCATTTTTAGCACCGCACAAACACAACTTGCCGCCTTGGTTGGCCGAGGCTTTGGAAACCCAGTTGGGCGAGGAGTTTTGGCCCTTGGTGGAAAGTTTGCAGCACACCGCAGGACTGGACGTGCGGGTCAACACCCTGTTGGCCAAGCGATCTGATGTGCAAGCTGATTTGGTGGCCCATGGCATCGAGGTGGTGCCCACGCCCTTTTCGCCTTGGGGTTTGCGCATGAACGCCAAGCCCAACCTCAGCAAGCTCGCGCTGTTTGAAAAGGGCTTGATCGAAGTGCAAGACGAAGGCTCGCAATTGCTGGCGCTGTTGGTTGACGCCAAGCGCGGCGAGATGGTGGCCGATTTTTGCGCAGGCGCAGGTGGCAAAACTTTGGCGCTGGGCGCATCCATGCGCAACACCGGTCGCTTGTACGCGTTTGACACCTCGGCCTACCGCTTAGATGCTTTGAAGCCCCGTTTGGCCCGCAGTGGTTTGTCCAATATTCACCCCGTCGCCATTGCGCATGAACGCGATGAGCGCATCAAGCGCTTGCGCGGCAAGATGGACCGTGTGTTGGTGGATGCGCCTTGCACTGGCTTGGGTACTTTGCGTCGCAACCCTGACTTGAAGTGGCGTCAAACCCCCGATGCCGTGGCTGAGCTCACTGTCAAACAGACCGACATTTTGGCCAGCGCTGCGCGGTTGCTCAAGTCGGGTGGTCGTCTGGTCTACGCCACGTGCAGCTTGTTGCCTGAAGAAAACGAGCAGATCGCCCAAGCTTTCAGCCTTGCCCACCCCAACTTCAAGCCCTTGCCTATCAAGGACTTGTTGACTGAGCTTGATGTGGATCAAGCCGCGACTTTGGGCACCGCCGATGGTTTGTATTTGCGCCTGTGGCCGCATCGCCATGCCACCGATGGGTTCTTTGCAGCCGCATGGGTGGCGGCTTAAAATCAAGTAGCTATTGAAATAAAGGATTGCTATGGTTTTGCCCTCTTGGCCTTGGTTGGATGCAGTGTTGAATTGGCTTGCTTACGGTAATTGGCAGCTGAGTGGTTGGCAGTTGGTGCTCTTCACGCTCGCCATGACCCATATCACCATCGCAGCGGTCACGATTTATTTGCACCGTCACCAAGCGCACCGCTCGCTCGATTTGCATTGGTTACCTGCCCACTTTTTCCGTTTTTGGCTGTGGTTGGCCACCGGCATGACGACCAAGGCATGGGCGTCCATTCACCGTAAACACCACGCCAAGTGTGAGACCGAGGAGGATCCCCACAGTCCACAGGTGTTTGGTATCAAGAAGGTGTTTTGGCAAGGGGCCGAGCTTTATGGCGTGGAAGCAGCCAATGAAGAAACCTTGCGCAAATATGGCCACGGCACACCTGACGATTGGATCGAGCGCAACATCTATTCACGATTTACTTGGCAAGGTGTGGGGCTGATGCTCATCATCGATTTGGCCTTGTTTGGGGCCATTGGCGCGACCGTCTGGGCGGTGCAAATGATGTGGATACCCGTCACGGCTGCAGGCGTGATCAACGGCATCGGCCACTTCTGGGGTTACCGCAACTTTGAAGCGCCGGACGCCAGCACCAATATCTCGCCTTGGGGCATCCTCATTGGCGGTGAAGAGCTGCACAACAACCACCATACCTATCCCACTTCAGCCAAGTTGTCGGTCAAGCCTTACGAGTTTGATATTGGCTGGTTGTACATCCGTGTGCTGGCAACTTTGGGTTTGGCTACAGTGAAAAAAATACCCCCCAAACTGCATTACGCTGATGCCAAGCCAGTCGCTGATGAAAAAACCTTAGAAGCGCTGATAGCCAACCGTTACGAAGTGATGGCCGGTTTTGCCGCTCAACTCAAGATGGCGTTAAAGCAAGAGGTGGCCAGCCTGCCCAAGTTGCCCACCGACGCCGTGTTGCTCGCTGCCAAGCGTTGGATGCACCGCGATGAGGTGCAAGTGCCCGAGCAATTCCGCGCCTTGTTGGCCCAAGCCCGTGCGGCTTTGCCCGATGTGGACACCATGGTGCGTATGCGCGAGGAGTTGCGTCAGCTTTGGCTCAATACCCACGCGACCCAGGCGCAATTGGCGCTTGATTTGCAGGCGTGGTGCAAACGTGCAGAGGAAAGCGGTGTGGCAGCTTTGCGTGACTTTTCTTTGCAATTGCGCACTGCGCGCATGGGATGACCGCCCCTCAATTTGACGATGGGATTGTGGGCGGCGGCTCCGCTGGTGCAGTTTTGGCCAACCGCTTGAGTTCCGATCCTCGCGTTCATGTGTGTTTATTAGAGGCAGGCGGCGATGGCCGTGATGTGTTGATCCGTGCCCCCATGGCTGCGGCCATCATGCTGCCGGGCAAGCCCATCAAGGTCAATAACTGGGCTTTTGAAACCGTACCCCAGGTGGGTTTAAAGGGTCGCCGTGGTTACCAGCCCCGTGGCAGGGCTTTGGGAGGCTCTAGCGCCATCAATGCCATGCTCTATGTACGCGGACAACGTGAAGATTACGACCAATGGCGTGACATGGGCTGTGAGGGTTGGGGCTTTGACGATGTGCTTGCCTATTTCAAGCGCTCAGAAAACAACCAGCGTGGCAACAGTGAATTACACGGTACAGGCGGGCCTTTGTCGGTGGCCTTCCAGCAATCACCCCGTCCTATTTCTGCTGCATGGATTGAAGCGGCGCAGCAGTGCGGCCTTGCTTTGAATGAAGACTTCAATGGCCCTTCCCAAGAGGGCGTTGGTTTGCATCAAGTGACTCAGTTTTGGGATGACCAACGCAATGGGGAGCGGTGTTCATCTGCAGCTGGGTTTTTGCACCCCATCATGGCCCAACGCCCCAACCTCAGCATCATCACCGGCGCCCACGCCACGAAGCTGCTGTGGACCGATAAGCGCATCTCCGGTGTGGCTTACCGGAGAGGGCAACAGACCTTAGAGGTTCATGCCCAAGCTGAAGTGCTGCT
>JAIXYA010000041.1 GCA_027490485.1 Comamonadaceae bacterium | reverse complement strand
GCCCATGCCAGCAAGGCCGCACCCAAGGACACCGCCAGACAAAAAACATGGACCAACAGGGCGGCAGCGGGTAATTGGGCGGCCACAGCGGCATCTTTGATGCCAGCAGCCAGCCAAACCCCTGCCTCGTAAGTACCCAGTCCTGCAGGTCCTTGCAAGGGCAACAAACCCGCCCACTCACCGCCTAATGCGCCTTGGAAAGCGGCTTTAATGGGTATGGTCAAAAGCGAAGACAGCAAGATGGCCACCACGCACAACTTGCAGACCCAGTTGCCAAGCGACAGCAGCCATGCGCTGCGCGGGGCTCTGCGGTGCAGCAGACTGCGCAATACCCGTGCCCATGCGCTGCGACGCTTCAGCAACCAAAGCCAATAATGGGCTGGCAACATGACCAAGCTCAAAAGTACGCAGCTGCAAAGTACTGGCCAGCCCCAATGCAGACCAGGCCACAGCCACACCAACAGCAAGCCCAAAACACCGGCATCTTGAATGCGCAGCCACATCAAACTCCGCAACGATTGGCCCAAAGGTGCAGCGAAAACCTGCTTGACCAGCAAAGGGTAACCCGCTTCGCCAGCTCTGAAGGGCAAGACCAGCACCGCTGCGTTATGCAACAGCACCAAGCGAATGGCAGTCAGCAAACTGACCGGCCTGCGCCAATGCCACTCTTGTTGCACCCGACGACCGCGCAACACAAAACTCAGCAACCACAGCAGCGAGCAAGCCAGCCATAACCATGCAGGCAACTGCGCCGCGCTTTGCATCAGGCCAGAGGCATCTACATAGCGCAGCAACCAAAACAGCAATAAGCCCCCTAGGCTCCAACCCAGTATCAACTTTGACCATGTTTTCAGTGGGTGTGGCGAATTCATCCCTGCGACCTTTGGTGCCGCAGTCCCACGTCACGGCTAACGGCGCTCAGCAATCCGATGACTGCCACCAAGCCCATGGCGAGCTTGGCGGCGACTTCAGGCGGGGCGGTGACCATCACATAGATGACCAAGCCTATTTCCAGTATGAGCAACAGCCAGTTGCCTGAACGTGTAATCAAATACGGTGTCCAGGACCACCACCATTCCCAGCGTTGCGCCAACCATGCGATCCATATGCCAAGCCCTAGGCCTGCGATCACATCCGCTGGCCAATGGGCTCCCACCACCACCCTAGAGAAGGCCACCACCAAGCCACCTAAAATCAGGGGGAGCAGCAAGGCCTTGCGGCGCAAAAGTGAGGGGTACATGAGCACGATCAGGCAGACCAAGGTTGACGCCGCCAAGGCGTGTCCAGAAGGCATGGAGTTGGCTGATATGGGCGGGTTGCCCATCGGGTTGAGCAGTGTGGGGTCTAAGGTCGACAAAGGCCTCTGTACTGAGAACCATGCCTTCAGGGCAGGCGACACCACAGAACCGATCAAGAATCCTTTGATGGCCAAAGCCGCTCCATGGCGGGTCGATCTGCCCACCGCCAGCAACAAAAGCAACACCACCGCAGCGTCGCCCCCTTGGGTGATAAAAATCCAAAGCCATGCAGGCCCCATAGCGGTGGCGTGTACCGCCAGCATGGCTTCACGGTTCCAATCTGAGCGCCAAAGCGCCCAAGCCAACAGCAACAAAAGTGTGGCCAAAGCCAGTGCGATCGACTGGCTTCTTGCTGACACCCGCGGGACTGAGCTAAACAGCGGGCGCATATCGGTAACGAGCCTTATCAAACAATGAATTCCAACGATTGAACGACATGAGCAAAAAAGTATTGGTGACAGGGGTGGCGGGCTTCATAGGTTCACACTTGGTGAAAAGCCTGCACGCCTTGGGCTACGACGTGGCTGGCTGCGACAAAGTTGATCCGACTACCGGCGTAGGTGGGGCCGCTGCTACAGCAGACCCGCTGTTGGCACGTTTGCGCAAAGAACGTCTTGCGGCATGTGTCACCCAATTGGGTGTGAAGTATTTTCAAATCGATATAGGGCAAACAGATGCCTTTGCTTCAGTGGTGGCACAGTGGCAACCCGACACGGTGGTGCATCTGGCAGCGCAGGCAGGTGTCAGGCATTCGATGCAAGCGCCCATGGATTTTGTCACACCCAATCTGGTGGGTTTCTCCCATGTGTTGGACGCTTGTCATCGTTTGCAGGTCCCTCGACTTTTGTATGCCAGCTCCTCCAGCGTTTACGGTATGCGCAGCCAAGTCCCTTTCTTAGAAACAGACCGTACTGACCAGCCTCAGTCGTTTTATGCCGCCACCAAAATGGCCAATGAACTGATGGCCTATGCCTATCACTCGCAGTACGGTATGGCGTCGCTGGGTATGCGGTTTTTTACCGTCTACGGACCGTGGGGCAGAACCGACATGGCACCGTTCATGTTTGCCCAAAATATTCGCCGAGGACTTCCCATCAAGGTCTTTGGCGAGGGCAAGCTTCGCCGCGATTTCACCTATGTGGATGACATTGTGGAAGCCATTGTGGGTTTGGTCGCTAGTCCCCAGTTGGTGCAAGCGGCCCAGATTGTGAACATGGGCCATCAGCGCCCGGTTGAGGTCAATGCCTTCATTGACTTGC
>JAIXYA010000194.1 GCA_027490485.1 Comamonadaceae bacterium | reverse complement strand
CTGAAAGCCACACCGGCAAACACGGTGGCGCCCAACCAATGGTTCATGCGAAAGGCTTTGAAACAGCCTTCGCGTTTACGTTTGTAAATCAGGCCGAAATGCCATAGCGCTTGAAATGCAGCGATTTCCATCGCAAACCAAAGCGGCCAACCCAAGCCAAAGCTTTGCAACAACACCAAGCTGCCCATCAGGTACACCGCATAAAACAGCAGCACCGCCCAAACATCAAAACGCCCTAAGGTGATGGCCGAGGTTTTCATGCCTATGCGCAAATCGTCATCGCGGTCAACCATGGCGTATTCGGTGTCATAGGCCAATACCCAAAACAAATTAACAGCCAACAAACCCCAGGCCACAGGCGGCACGGCTTGCCACACACCTGCCCATGTGAGAGGCCCGCCGTTGACCGCCGCAAATGCCATCGGTATGCCAAAGCTAAAGGCCACGCCCAGCACCGCTTGCGGCATGGCGACAAAGCGCTTGGCATAGGGGTAGATCAGCGTTACCGCCAAGGCCACAAACGACCACGCCACCGTCACTGCGTTGGTGGTGAGCACCAACGCAAACGCACACAAAGCCAACACCGCACCTGCGGTCAGCGCTTGCTTGACAGAGAGCGCTCCCGAGGTGACAGGGCGGTTGGCGGTGCGTTTGACATGCTTGTCAAAGTCACGGTCGGCCACATCGTTGACGCAACAACCCGCGCTGCGCATCAAAAACGTACCCAAGACAAACACCCCCAGCAAATGCCAGCCAGGAAAGCCGCCACTGGCCAGCCACAAAGCGCTGAGGGTGGGCCACAGCAGCAGCAGCCAGCCCGCAGGGCGGTTGAAGCGGATCAGGTCAAGGTAGAGCGCCAACTGGCTGGGTGGGCGTGGTGGTTCTGGCGGTGTGGCGTCGTTCATGGAGAGGGCAAACCGCTTCAGGTGAGTCGATGCACGCCAGGCAACTCGCTGGCCACGATGGCGTTGCGCAAGGCGGCAATGGCTTCGTAGCGGGTGAAACTGCGCCGCCAAGCCAACACCACGCGGCGCGTGGGCGGCGGGTCGTTGCCCTCAACGATGGGCAGGTAGCGCACATAGGTGTCCAGCGATTTTTTCTTTTTGCTGCCGGTCAACAAAGCGTCTTTGGGCACGCCCAGGCGCGGCACCAAGGTCACGCCCATGCCCGCAGCCACCATGTGTTTGATGGTCTCCAATGAAGAGCCTTCAAAGCTTTTGCGAATGCCTTCGGCGTCGCTGGAAAAACGTGCAAATTCGGGGCAGACTTCCAACACATGGTCACGGAAGCAATGGCCATTACCCAAGAGCAACATGGTCTCGGCTTTCAATTCGGTGGCGCTGATGCTGTCACGTTGGGCCAAGGGATGGCCGCTGGGCAATGCGGCCATGAACGGTTCGTCGTAGAGCTGGGCCACCGCCAAACCGGCATCGGGAAAAGGCTCGGCCATGATGGCGCAATCAATTTCACCTGTGCGCAGCATCTCCAGCAACTTGACGGTGAAGTTTTCTTGCAGCATCAGCGGCATTTGCGGCGTGATGTCGATGCTGTGGCGCACCAACTCGGGCAGCAAATAAGGTGCAATGGTGTAAATCACGCCCAAACGCAAGGGGCCAGAGAGCGGGTCTTTGCCGCGCTTGGCGATTTCTTTGATGCTGGCGGTTTGGTCCAACACGTTTTGCGCTTGGCGCACGATTTCTTCGCCCAGTGGCGTGACCGTCACCTCGTTGGCGCTGCGCTCAAACAGCTTGACCTGCAACTCTTCTTCCAGGTTTTTGATGCCCACCGACAACGTAGGCTGCGACACAAAGCAGGCCTCGGCCGCGCGGCCAAAATGCTTTTCACGGGCAACGGCAACGATGTATTTGAGTTCGGTCAGCGTCATGGTGTGTCAGGCTTTGAGAAAGTCGGATTTTCCACCCAACCAGCGCTCGACGTGTTTGGCCGCTTGTGCTGGGTGGTGGTCCAGCATGCGGGGGGCGAGTTGACGGGCCCAGTCCAAAAGTTCGAGGTCCACGGTGAGGTCGGCAAACCGCAGCATGGCCGCACCGGATTGGCGGGAACCCAAAAACTCGCCAGGGCCGCGAATGTCTAAATCACGCTTTGCGATTTCAAAGCCATCGTTGGTCTCGGCCATGGCCCGCAAACGCTCACGGGCGGTGTCGCTCAAGCGCCCATGTTCACCCAAGCTGTACAACAGCACACAGGCCGACGCCGCTGCACCCCGCCCCACCCGTCCACGCAACTGGTGCAACTGGCTCAAGCCAAAACGCTCGGCGTGTTCAATCACCATCAGCGAGGCATTGGGCACGTCCACCCCCACCTCGATCACCGTGGTGCTGACCAACACGCCCATTTGCCCTTGCACAAAGAGCGACATCACCGCTTTCTTTTCCACCTGCGGCATGCGCGAATGCAGCAAGCCCACCATCACGCCGGGCAGCGCCTCGCACAAGGCTTGGTGGGTGTCGGTGGCATTGTGTAAATCCAGCGCTTCGCTTTCTTCAATCAGCGGACACACCCAGTAAATTTGCCGCCCCTCTTGCAGCTGCACCCGAATGCGCTCGATGACCTCATCGCGTCGGTTGTCGGCCACCAGCTTGGTGACGATGGGCGTGCGCCCAGGCGGCAACTCGTCGATGGTGGACACATCCAGGTCGGCGTAATAGCTCATGGCCAAGGTGCGGGGGATGGGCGTGGCACTCATCATCAGCAAATGCGGTTCGCGGGGTGCATGTTGGGTGACGCCTTCGGGGCGGATGGTCGAGGGCTGTTCATGCGCTGGATTGGTTTGCTCATCCGACAGCTTTTGCCGCAAGGCCAAACGCTGCGCCACACCAAAGCGGTGCTGCTCGTCAATGATGGCCAGCCCCAATCGTTTGAACTGCACCTTGTCTTGAATCACCGCATGGGTGCCCACCACCAATGCCGCCTCACCACTGGCCACCAAGGCCAGCATGGCATCGCGTTCTTTTTTCTTTTGGCTGCCGGTGAGCCACGCCACTTGCAGACCGAGAGGCGCCAACACGGGGGCCAGCCAGCCCACCAATTTGGCGAAATGCTGCTCGGCCAATATTTCGGTGGGTGCCATCAAGGCGCATTGCCAACCCGCATCGATGCACTGCGCCGCAGCAAGCGCCGCCACCACGGTTTTGCCCGAGCCCACATCGCCTTGCAGCAAGCGGTGCATGGGCACGGCCCGTGCCACATCATTGGCCACTTCGCCCACTACCCGTTGTTGCGCCTGGGTCAGCTGAAACGGCAGCGCCGCATGCAACTGTGCCAGCACGCCTTGCGGGCTGGTGCTGAGCGGAAGCATCGGGGCGTTGAGTAACTGGCGTTCGCGTTTGGCTTGCAACTGCGAGAGCTGCTGCGCCAGCAATTCCTCGGCTTTGAGGCGCTGCCAAGCGGGGTGGGTTTTGTCCTCCAACTGCGCCATGGACACGCTAGGCGTTGG
>JAIXYA010000177.1 GCA_027490485.1 Comamonadaceae bacterium | reverse complement strand
CTCAAACGCGAACAAATTCGCCAGTACCGCTACAGCAACACCGACCCCCGACATTACGAGCAAGACCATCTGATTCCTTTGAGCATTGGCGGCAACCCTAGTGACCCCCGCAATATGTGGCCGCAACCCCGAGAAGGCGCTTGGGGCGCTGATGAAAAAAATGACCTTGAATTCGTGGCTTACCGATTGGTTTGCAGCGGTCAACTGAATTTGCAAGAAGCCCAGCGGCGCATTGCCGCCAATTGGATAGAGGCCTACCAGGCGTGGGTGCCCAGTCATCAACATTTATTACCCAAAGGTCGCCGTCAACGCGCAGATTGAAGCCCAGTTTTGCACCCTGTGTGCGACGAGTATGACCTGCTTCATACGCCCCCGCCTGCTGCCATTGAAGGCTGGGGCAGAATCTCATGTGGCGGTGGACAAAGGCTCGGTGGCCTACCGCCGCTTTTTGCAACAACAGGGCATTACTTTTGGAGCGTGTTGAATGAATTTCGCAGCTATTACCCCTGAGCGTTTACCAGACTTGCTTCGCGCCATGCCCAAAACCGAGTTGCACATGCACATCGAAGGCTCTTTGGAACCCGAGCTGATTTTTGCTTTGGCCCAACGCAACAAGGTGCGCTTGCGCTACCAAAGCGTGGAAGAACTTCGCGCGGCCTATGCGTTCACCAATTTGCAAAGCTTTTTGGACATCTACTACGCCGGTGCCAGTGTGTTGCAACAGCCGCAAGATTTTTACGACATGGCCTGGGCCTACTTTTTACGCGCCAAGGCGGACAACGTGGTGCATGCCGAAATCTTTTTCGACCCGCAAACCCATACCGCCCGCAAAGTGTCCATGCGCACCGTCATCACCGGTTTGCACCGCGCTTGTGTTGATGCGCAAAGTCAGTTGGGCATCAGCTCGTCGTTGATTTTGTGTTTCTTGCGGCATTTGTCCGAGGACGAAGCCTTTGACACCTTCGAGAAGGCTTTCCCTTTCAGAGACAAGTTCATCGGGGTGGGTTTGGACTCCAGTGAACGCGGCCATCCGCCGGAGAAGTTTGAGCGGGTGTTCAAGCGTGCGGCCCAGTTTGGCTTCAAGCTGGTGGCGCATGCTGGTGAAGAAGGGCCACCTGCTTATATATGGAGCGCCTTGGATGTGCTCCACGCCCAGCGGATAGACCATGGCGTTCAAGCCATTCACGACACGGCTTTGATGGCGCGTTTGGCCAAGGAGCGCATTCCCTTGACGGTCTGCCCTTTGTCCAACCAAAAGCTGTGTGTATTCCCCGATTTGTCGTACCACAACGTGGGGCAGATGTTGGACCAAGGCTTGTCCGTCATGCTCAATTCAGACGATCCCGCTTACTTTGGCGGCTATTTGAACGACAACTACCTGCAAACTTTTGCCGCCTTGAACCTGAATGCCCAGCACGCCTACCAGTTGGCCAGCAACAGCTTTGAGGCCAGCTTTGTGTCGTCGGAACAAAAAGCGGTGTGGCGTGAGCAGTTGGATGCGTGCTTTGCGAAGTTTGGGGCGTAGAAAGTCACTTAATGGATCCAGTTGTCGCAAGACAACTGAGGTACGCGCTTGAAGTCGCGGGTGTTGTTGGTCACCACGGTTGCGCCCAGACTCAGGGCGTGGGCGGCAATCATCAAGTCATTGCTGCCGATCAACTTGCCCTTGGTTTTCAAGGCATGCCGAATAAGGGCATAGTGCATGGCCGCTTCATGGTTCCAATCGAGCGCTTTGATGTGTTGGCCCAGCAAAGCAACAGCGGAGCGGTTTTCTTCCACACGGTTCGAAGCTTGCACACCGTACTGAAGTTCAGCCCATGTGACCATCGACATTGCCAAGTGGTTTGGGCTGATGCTTTGCAAGCGCTTGATCAGACTGGGTGAATTGCGCCTGAGCAGGGCCACGCAGGTGTCTGTATCCAAGAGGTATAAAGCGCTCAAAGGCTTTCCCGCTCTTGAACGGCTTGGTCTTCCAGCGTGGCCATGAAATCTTCGCTAACCTGGGGGCCAAGGCTTAAAAAATCCGCCCAATTGTCTGGCCGTGGAGACAACACCAAATCGTCGCCAATTTTGCGTATGTAGACTGTTTTTATCGTCTCTGGAAAGCGAAATGCCAACGGGATGGTCACGATTTGGCTCCGGTTGTTGGTGCCCACTCGGGCGGTGGTGAGGGTCATAAATTACTCCATTTGCCAGCTACAAAAGTATGTGGCGCTTACGAAATTTTGTCAATCGACTTATAAACCGCGCCAAGCGCTTGCTAGCATGGGTCTATGCAAGACATCTTGTTGGTAGGCGGTGGACTGGGGGGCTTGGCCACGGCGTTGGCCTTGGGTCAAGCCGGAGTGGCCACGCAGTTGTTTGAACAAAGCCCCGCGTTCACGGAGGTGGGCGCAGGCATTGGTTTGGGGCCCAACGCGTTGCGGCGACTGCAAGGCTGGGGCGTTGGGGCGGCGCTGCAAGCCAAAGGCTTTGTGCCTTCACAGCTCGAAGTGATGGACGCGAAATCCGGCCAGCAGTTGGGCTGCTTGCCCATGGCAAAGGCGTTTGAGCAACGCTATGGTGCGCCTTACCTCACCATTCATCGGGCAGATTTGCATCAGGTTTTGCTGAAGGCTGTGCAGACCGAGGAAAAGACCCAACTCCACCTTGGCCACCGCTTGCAGCAGTTGCAATCCAAAACCTCTTGCGTGAACAGCCAATGGCAGGACCCCCAAGGACAAGTGGTCGAACACGCAAGTCAGGCGCTGATAGGCGCTGACGGTATCAACAGCAAGCTGCGTGAACTGGCATGGTCGTCATCAAAGTTGCAAGCCAGTGGTCACTGGGCTTACCGCACCCTGTTGCCGCGCCATACCCTGCCTGCTGCATGGCGGGGGGATGCCATGGGTTTATGGTTGGGGCCGCGTTTGCATGTGGTGCATTACCCCGTGCGTGGTGGCGAATGGTTGAATGTGGTGGTGTTGGTCGAAACGGATGATGCCGCGCAAACCCCAGGCTGGGACAGTCAACGCAGTGCAGCGCAAACCGCCCACGATTTACAAACAGCCCTTCGGGGCAGTTGCAGCAGCTTGCAAGACTTGGTCCGCATGAGCGAATCGTGGCGGGCATGGGCTTTGTTTGACCGTCACCCTTTGCAAAGCGCAGATGACATGGCTCAGGGCAGGCTGGCTTTATTGGGCGATGCGGCGCATCCCATGCTGCCGTATTTGGCCCAAGGTGCGGGCATGGCTATCGAAGATGCAGACACATTGGCGCAGTGTTGGATGCAAGCGGGGCTGAGCGTTGAGCAACGTTTGCACGCCTATGCGCAAGCCCGTTGGCAACGTGTGGCCAAGGTACAAGCCAGAGCCAGGCGCAATGCGCGCTTGTTTCACGCCAACGGTGCCTTGGCTTGGGGGCGGGACCTTGCTATGCGTTGGGGCGGGGCGACGGTCATGGACATGCCCTGGCTGTATGGGCGTTAAAGCCGTCCCAGCAACAACCATTCCATCAGCGCTTTTTGCACATGCAAACGGTTTTCGGCTTCATCCCACACCACCGACTGCGGACCGTCAATCACCTCGGCTTGCACTTCCTCACCACGGTGTGCGGGCAGGCAGTGCATGAACAACGCGTCTGGCTGCGCGGCAGCCATCAAGCGGCTGTCCACACACCAAGCGCCAAAGGCTTTCAGACGTGCTTCGTTTTCCGCTTCGTAGCCCATGCTGGTCCACACATCGGTGGTCACCAAGTCTGCGCCTTGGCAAGCTTGTAAGGGGTCTGTGAACACTTTGAAGCAATGGGGGTTTTTCACACCTGCGACGGCTTGGTTCACCTCGTAGCCGCTGGGGGTGCTGACGTGTACCGTGAAGCCCAGCAGGTCAGCCGCTTGCAACCAGGTGTTAGCCATGTTGTTGCCGTCGCCCACCCATG
>JAIXYA010000125.1 GCA_027490485.1 Comamonadaceae bacterium | reverse complement strand
TGCTTGACCAAGTCCCACGCACCTTGGCCTTGGATGTCTTTGCCCAAGTATTCAATGCTGCCCGACGTGGCCGCCAAGGTGCCGGTGATGGCCTTCATGGTGGTGGTCTTGCCTGCGCCGTTGGAGCCAATCAGGGATACCAATTCGCCTTCACGCACCTCCAAGCTGATGCCTTTAACGGCTTGGATGCCGCCATACGCCACTTTCAGGTTTTTCACTTTCAGTAAAACGCTTGCATCACTCATCTCAATGCTCCCCCGTACCCAAATAGGCTTCAATCACCTTGGGGTCTGACTGCACCTGCGCCGGTGTGCCCTGCGCGATTTGTTTGCCGTAGTCCAGCACCGTGACCGCGTCGCACAAACCCATGACCAACTTCACATCGTGTTCGATCAACAAAATGGTGCGGCCGTCTTTGCGGATGCGGTCGATCAAGTCGCGCAGCTGCACTTTCTCGGTGGCGTTCATACCAGCCGCGGGTTCGTCCAAAGCGATCAGTTTGGGGTCGGTCGCCAAGGCACGGGCAATCTCCAAACGGCGCTGGTCGCCATAACTGAGGGTGCGGGCTTTGAACTCGGCCAAGTGGCCTATGCCCACATAGTCCAGCAGTTCTTGGGCACGTACCGCAATGTCAATTTCTTCTTGTTTGAAGTGGGCGGTGCGAAAGATCGCGCCCAGCAAACCCGAGGAGGTGCGCACATGGCGACCCACCATGACGTTCTCTAGCGCAGACATCTCGGCAAACAAGCGGATGTTTTGAAAGGTACGGGCAATACCGGCTTGCGCCACTTCATGCACCGCTGTGGGTTGGTAGGGCGCACCCGCCAGCATGAAACTGCCGCTGTCAGGCGTGTACAAACCGGTGATGACATTGAAGAAAGTGGTTTTGCCCGCGCCATTGGGGCCAATCAAGCCATACACCTGACCGGCTTGTATGGTCATGCCCACATCGCTCAAAGCCTGTAAACCGCCAAAGCGCTTAGAGATACCTTGTACTTGCAACACTGGCATGCTCATGGCTTGTGTCCATTGTTGGGCAAGACTTTGCCGTGCTCAGGCGAGGGCCACAGGCCACGGGGACGCCACAACATGATGACAATCATGGCCAAGGCAATCAGTAACTGACGCAAAATGGCCGCATCCAAACGACCGTCGGTCATGGCTTGCAAGGGACCCGCCACATAGCGCAGCACCTCGGGCAAGGCCGACAACAGCACCGCACCCAAGATGACGCCGGGCAAATGCCCCAAGCCACCCAAAACCACCATGGCCACAATCATGACTGACTCCATCAGGCTGAAGGACTCGGGAGAGACAAAGCCTTGAAAGGACGCAAACATCACCCCCGCCACGCCACCGAAAGTGGCACCCATGCCAAACGCCATCAGCTTTAAGTTGCGGGTATTGATACCCATGGCTTTGGCGGCAATTTCATCTTCGCGAATCGCCATCCATGCCCGCCCGATGCGCGAGGTTTGCAGCCGATAGCAAATCAACACGCTCACCAAGACCAGCGCCAAGAACAGGTAGTAGTACTGGGTGACGCTGGAAAGTTCAACGAAGCCCAAATCCAGCTTGCGCGACAAAGGATGGCCCATCACCGTCATCGGGTCGATGGCCCCCAAGCCCTTGGGGCCGTTGGTGATGTTGACCGGGTTGTCCAAGTTGTTCATGAACACGCGGATGATTTCGCCAAAGCCCAAAGTGACAATCGCCAAATAGTCACCGCGCAGCTTCAAGGTGGGCGCACCCAGCAAGATGCCAAACAACCCCGCCAAGCCTGCGCCTATGGGTATCACCGCCCACAAGGGGGTGTGCAGACCATTGGGGAACATGGCGGCTATCCAGGGGAAGGTGTCGGTCAGGTGCGGAGAAGCCAGCAGACCAAACACATAAGCACCCACCGCAAAGAAGGCGACGAAACCCAAATCAAGCAGACCGGCGTAACCGACCACAATGTTCAGGCCCAGCGCCAGCAGCACATACAACAGCGCCATGTCGGCGATACGCACCCAGGCATTGCCCATCGACTGCAGCAACAAGGGCAGCAGCAACAGGGCAATCGCCCACAAAATATAGGAAGAGGGTTTGGACTTGTTCATGCGCGGTCCGCCACCCTTTCACCCAGCAAGCCCGAGGGCCGCAAGGTCAGCATGATGATGAGCACCACAAACGCAAAAATATCAGCATAGTGGCTGCCCAAGACGCCGCCGGTGAAGTCGCCGATATAGCCCGAGGCAATCGCCTCGATCAAGCCCAGCAAGATGCCACCCACCACCGCACCCGCTAAATTGCCGATGCCGCCCAACACCGCTGCAGTGAAGGCTTTCAAGCCTGGCAAAAAGCCCATGGCGTGTTGCACTGTGCCGTAGTTGGAGGCCCACATCACACCGGCCAAGGCAGCCAGCACCGCACCAATGATGAAAGTGGCCGAGATGATGGTGTCAGGGCGCACACCCATCAAGGTAGCGACACGGGGGTTCTCAGCGGTGGCGCGCATGGCACGGCCTAAGCGGGTGCCATTCACCAACCACATCAGCACGGCCAGCGTAATGGCGGTGACGCCCAAGATCATGATTTGCGTGGGCGTGATGACCGCACCGCCAATGTCGATGGGGTCAGCGGGTAACAAGGTGGGGAAAGCTTTGTAGTTGGGCTTCCAAATGATCATGGCCAAGGTTTGCAACAAAATGGACATGCCGATGGCCGTGATGAGCGGCGCCAACTTGGGTGCGTCTCGCAAGGGGCGGTAGGCAATCTTTTCGATGGCAAAGTTCAAAGCCGCCGCCACCGCGCAAGCCACCATCAAAGAAATGAGCAGTACCAACCACCCCGGCATCCCCGGCACATGCTCTTGCAACAAGCCCACCACGGTCCAGCTGGTGAGTGCGCCCACCATCAATACCTCGCCGTGGGCAAAGTTAATCAGGTTGATGATGCCGTAAACCATGGTGTAGCCAAGCGCGACCAGCGCGTACATGCTCCCCAAGACCAAGCCATTGATGATTTGTTGAAAAAAGATATCGATGGCGCATCTCCCAAGGGGTGCCGGATTGTAGGTAAAAAAAAGCCCTCCGCTAGGGGAGGGCTGGGCATACACAGAAACTGAACATCAGTCGTCGGCGTAAATATCAACGTCTTTGGTTTCCTTAATAAACAAGGTGCCAATGATGAAGGTGGCGCCAGCAATGATGATGGGGTACCACAGGCCGTTATACATATTGCCGGTTTGCGCCACGATGGCAAAGGCGGTGGTGGGCAGCAAGCCGCCAAACCAGCCGTTACCAATGTGGTAAGGCAAGGACATCGAGGTGTAGCGGATGCGGGTGGGGAACATTTCCACCAACATGGCGGCGATGGGACCGTAGACCATGGTCACCAAAATCACCAAATACGTCAGGATAACAATGACGTAAATCTTGTTGACTTTGGCTGGATCGGCTTTGGCGGGGTAGCCTGCCGCCTTCAATGCAGCGCTCAAGTTAGCTGAAATAACGGCGTCTTTGCTTTTCTTTTCGTCGGACAGATTTTTTAAAGCGTCTTCAGCGGTCTTCACAGCTTTGGCGTCAACAGGTTCAGCAGCTTTCAATGCAAGCAGTTTCTGCTCAGCCACCTCTTTGGCTGCAGCCACATCTTCTGGTGTGACCGCGGTTTTGATTTCCACCTCACCGACCTTGATCAGCGCCGGTGTGCCTGCAGGTGCGACCTCGTTGGAGTAACTGACCGAGTTGGCCGCCAGCTTTTGTTTGGCGATATCGCAAGACGAGGTGAACTTCACGGTACCCGTGGGGTTGAACTGGAAAGAACATTCAGCAGGGTCAGCAATGACCACCACCTTGTTGGCTTGCTGCGCAGCATGCAAGTCAGGGTTGGCGGCTTTGGTGAGTTGCTCAAATGCGGTGAAGTAGGTGAGCACAGCCAGCAAACAACCCAGCATGATGATGGGCTTGCGACCGATCTTGTCAGACAAGACGCCAAACACAATAAAGAACGGTGTACCGATGATCAACGAGGCGGCAACGAAAAGGTT
>JAIXYA010000212.1 GCA_027490485.1 Comamonadaceae bacterium | reverse complement strand
CTCGTTGTTGCGGCTGAACGGAAAGCGGTCCAAGGGACCTTTAAGCTCGATAGCGGCTTGGCTGAAACGACCCGCCAAAAAAGCGTCGCGCAAATAGTGGCGGGCTTGCTCATCCATGGCACGCGGCAAATAACGGTGCAGCGTGGTCGCGTCTAAGCGTGCCACCTTGGCCTGCATGTCCAACACACCCATGTCTTGTTCGGTCGTGCCAGACAACCAACTGCCTTTGGCTTGCGCTTGCAAGTCGGGGTTGTCCATTTGGGCTTGGTGCACCGTCACCGCCCATTGGCTGTCTTTTTTTGCCCAAGAAACATCTGCCGACGCTTCTTTCACGGCCATTTGGTTGGTCTCCCAAATACCGCCCATTTCCAAACGACCGCCTGTTTGCTGCCATTGAGCTTTTCCGCCGTGTTCGCTGACCTCCAAGCTGAGTTGGGACGACTGCAGGCCTGGCCACCACAAAGCAGGATCAGGCTTGGCGGCGCTGCTCGACGATTGAAGCGACAAGCCAGTGACCTCGGTTTTGAGGTTGAACTGTGGCGCATCGCTGTGCGCCAAAAACCAACGCACATCCAGTTGTTTGACCTGCCCCTTGGGTTGCGCCATGGCCAGTCGTGCTTGCCAATGCTCGCCCAAGGGCAAGCGCTGGGCTATACGAGCGAGCATTTCCAAAGAAAAGCCCTGTAATTGCAATTCGCCGCTATCGGCCATATGCTCGCCCTCGTCGCGCCAGGCCACACGACTGTTGCCCAAATTCCATTCTTCGGCGTCTTCAAAGCGCAAGGCCAAGTCTTGGCTGCGCAAGTCCTGCCCCAAGCCCTCTAGCCAAGCTTGGTGGTGCAAACGCCCTTGGACTTGTTGCAGCAACACCGCAGGGGCTGTCTCATTGGCTTGCCAGCGCAGTGCCTGCATATTGACGTCAACGGTTTGCGCTACCACCCTGCCTTGGCGAACCTGCAGCCAAGCGCGCAACCAACCCTGGCCGGTTTGCAACGCGTCGCCCGTCACAAAGCTCAGGTAGGGCTGGATGGGTGCGAGGTCGATCTGCGAAAAAGCGGCGTAGACATCGCCATCCCAGGTCTGTAAGTCGCTGGCATGGCGGCTGAGCAAGGGCTGATGAAAACGCCCTTGCAGACTAAACCGCGCACCCCATTCAGGCGGTGGAGTGGCGTCAATTCGCCAATCGTGGCTGCGCAAGCCATTGCGCAAAGCCACATTGACCTCTTGCAATTCCACCGCAGGCAATAACGCCTTCTGATCAACCCAGCGCAAGCGCCCACGGTGCACAAAAATTTCGGGTTGGCTCCAAAACCAATCGGCCAAGGCCGAGGGCTGTGCTTGCCCCATGGACAAACCGGCAATACGCAACTCTCCTTCGCTGTCACGGGTCACTTCAATCAAGGGGCTGTCAATGTCCACCCGATCAAGCGACAGGGTTAAAAGCGAGGTGGGCGAGAGCGACACCAGCACGCGTGGCAGGCGCAACACTTCTTGGTCAGCGGCATCGCGCAGCACAAAGTCGGTGATTTCCAAGGACGGCAGCCAGTCGGTGGAGAGGGTGTCTAGGTTGCCGATGCTGACCTTGACGCCCAAGGCTTGCGAAGCCATGGCTTCGATGTCGCTTTTCCAATCGAGCACACGCGGCACGATCCAAAAATGCAAGGCCAGTGCGGCCACAGCCACCAAGCCCCACGCCGACAAGGCCAGCCACCACAGAACCCGCACGCACCACGCGTAGCCACGCCACCAGGGCGAGGGCGAGGGCGTGACAATAGACAAATCTGTGTTGTTAGTCATGGCAAAGGAATCAACAGAATTATGACCCGCAAAACAAGCTGCACACATACTGTCCCACCATGACCCTAGCCCCCCCTTTTTCGCATGGCTCACGCTTGGTGCAACGCCTGCGCAGGCGCTACCCCCAAGAACTGGCGCTGCTGCCTGCTGGCGAGCCCACAGCAGCGCATTTGCAAACCACCTATGCGCGGTTGCGCCAAGCCTATCCGGAGGTGGCAGACGCTTTGCGCGTTCTGCGCCAGTTGGTACTGGAGCGACTGGTGGTGCTGGACTGCGAACAACAGGCGCCCCTGAACACCGTCATGCAAAGCATGACCGCACTGGCTGAATTCAGCCTAGCCGAAGCTTTGCAAGAAGCCTTGTCACGAGTTGACCAGCGCCATGGCGCACCCATGACAGCCCAAGGCACACGTGCTGAACTTTGGGTCATCGGCATGGGCAAACTGGGTGCGGGTGAACTGAATGTGTCTAGTGATATCGATTTGGTCTATGTGTTCGATGAGGATGGGCAGACCCAAGGTATCGAAGGAGGTCGCGGCGTGGTTAGCAACCACAGCTACTTTGACAAAGTGGTCAAGCAGCTCTATGCCTTGATAGGCGAGACCACCGAGCATGGCCAAGTCTTTCGCATGGACTTGGCCCTGCGCCCCAACGGCGAGTCGGGCCACAGCGTGGTGTCGCTTGACGCCTTGGAAGAGTATTTCCAAGTGCAGGGCCGTGAATGGGAGCGTTTGGCATGGCTGAAGGCGCGGGTGGTGGCGCCTGCGGCTTGTATCGATCAGGTCAAGGCTTTGCGCGAGGTGGTCACGCCTTTTGTTTTTCGTCGCTACCTTGACTACAACGTGTTTGAGGCTTTGCGGGTGTTGCACCAGCAAATTCGAGCGCAGTCGCAGCGTCTGAGCGCGGGGCGGCCCGAACGCGCCAACGATGTCAAGCTCGGCCGTGGCGGTATCCGAGAAATTGAATTCACCGTGCAACTGCTGCAAGTGGTGCGGGGTGGACAGTTTCCCGAGTTACGCCAACGCGCCACGCTGGACACCCTGGCCAGTCTGGTGCAAGCCCGTTTGATGCCCGCCGACACAGCGCAGGCGCTGCACGAGGCTTATGTGTTTTTGCGCCGCGTGGAACACCGCATTCAGTACCTTGATGACCAGCAGACCCACCGCCTGCCCAGCGACCCCGCCGATTTGCAATGGATTGCCCACACCTTGGGGCTGGCTGGCAGCGACGACTTGTTACCAGTTTTGCAACAGCACCGTGACCGCGTCGCCCAAGAGTTTGAGCGTTTGTTGGGCCAAGGAGAACCCTCACAGACCGATACGGCCAACACCCCGCCCCCAATAAGCCATGACTGGGCCAGTGTTTTGGAAGGCTTGTCACCCCTGTTTCGAGAGCGCATGGCGGCTTGGCCAGCTTTGCCGCGGGTGCTGGCCTTGCGCGAAGACGCCCGAGAGCGATTGCTGCGCTTGGTGCAACGCACCCAAACTTGGCTTGACCAAGGCCGCATCAACGAAGAGGCGGCTCTGCGCTGGAGCGACTGGATGGAGCCCTTGCTACGGCGCGAAACCTATTTGGCCTTGCTGCTTGAGCGCCCGCAGGTCCACCAGCAGTTGCTGCGCTTGCTGGGGTCGGCACGCTGGGCGGCGCGCTATTTGCGCACGCACCCAGGGGTGATAGACGAGTTGGCTAACCCCGAGGTGTTGGAAGAACGCTTTGATGCCACGCAGCTGCGCCGCCATTTGCAAGCCCGCCACGACGCGCTTGCCAGCCAAGGCGCGGATGACGAGGAAAGCCTGCTCAATGTGCTGCGCCGTGCCCACCACGGTGAAACCTTGCTGACACTGGCGCGGGATGTAGAGGGTCGTTTGAGCGTGGAGCAAGTCGCGGATGATTTGAGTTTGTTGGCAGACACCTTGGTCGAGGTGGCAGCGTTGTGGGTTTGGTCACGCCTGAAAACACGCCACCGTGAACTGCCCTGTTTTGCGGTTCTGGGTTATGGCAAATGGGGGGGTAAAGAGCTGGGCTATGGCAGCGACCTCGATATCGTTTTTGTCTACCAAGACGAACACCCCCAAGCAGGGGAGATCTACGCGGGGTTTGCGCGCAAGCTGATTCAGTGGCTGACCATCAAAACCGGCGAAGGCGATGTGTACGAAATTGACACGGCATTGCGGCCCAATGGCAACGCCGGTTTGTTGGTGAGTTCGTGGGAGTCGTTTGCCGACTACCAACGCCAACGTGGCTCCAACACCGCTTGGGTGTGGGAACACCAAGCCATGACACGCGCACGGTTTTGTGTGGGTGACGCTCGCCTGCGCCAGCCGTTTGAAGAGGTGCGGCGTGAAGTTTTGTGCGCCCCACGCGACCCGCAAGCGCTGTCGCAGGAAGTGGTGGCCATGCGCGCCAAAATGCGCGCCGCCCAAGCCTTCATGCCCGAAGTGTTCGACTTTAAACACAGCCCTGGGGGCATGATTGACGCCGAGTTTGCGGTGCAATTTTTGGTGTTGGCTCATGCAGGCCAATACCCCCTATTGGCAGACAACGTCGGCAATATCGCGTTGCTAGAACATGCCGAGTCGGTGGGCTTGCTGCCCCCTGGCATGGGGCAAGCCGCAGCCGATGCTTACCGCGTTCTGCGCCACTGGCAACACCTTGCACGCCTAGACGAGGCACCAGGACAGTTGCCACTCAAAGAAGTTCAGCAGCAACAAGAGGCTATTGCGGCTTTGTGGCGCTTTGTATTTTCGTGACCAAGGCGCTGGTGGAGTAACCGCTGACAAAAGGAATGGACACGGCATGTCCACCCCAGCTGCGCACGGTCGCGGTTTCTTGCAAAACCTCCATGTCGTAATCACCGCCTTTGACATACACATCGGGGCGCAAATACGCGATCAGCTGCACCGGCGTGTCCTCGTCAAACCAAGTCACCAAGCTGACCGAGGCCAGCGCGGCCAGCAACAAGGCTCTGTCTTGCTGAGAGTTCAAGGGGCGCTCAGGCCCTTTGCCCAAACGCTTGGCAGACGCGTCGGTGTTGACACCCACCACCAAGCTCGCCCCTAAGGCGCGTGCCTGCTCTAAATAGGTGGCGTGGCCACGGTGCAAAACATCGAAAACACCGTTGGTGAAGACCACCGGCCCCAAGTGGTGCAGCGCCTGCACCCGCGCCAAGGCATTGGCAGCCTCGCACACTTTGTTGGCAAAACCCAGGGCTTGGCTCATGGTTTGTGCTTGCGCCAACGCTGCACCTGCGCCTCGATTTGCGCCAAATCGGCAATCACCGTGATGCCCGCAGGTGAGCGACGCTGCAACACCGGTGCGCGTCCACCGGCCCAAATCTCCACTTGCGCCGGCAAGAGTCGGCGCAACTCGGCCAAGCCATCGAGCACATGGTTGGGGTTTTGGCTGACGCTAAAGCTCAGCGCCACGATATCGGGTTGGTGCACCTGCGCGGCTTTGGCGATATCGCTCAAGGGTGTTTTCACACCCATGGGCAGGCAGTGACAGCCTTGCGAGGTCAAGAGACTCTCAGCCATGAGCAAACCCACCGCATGCTCTTCTTGCGGAAATGTGGTGAGTAACACGCGGGGTTGGCGGTGCAGGGCATGGCTGCTGAGTTGGTGAATGGCTTGGCGCAGCACGCCGGTAGCGCACTCGGTGAACATATGCTCTTCAAACACTTGGATTTCGGCGCGCATCCAAGCGTCACCCACCAAGGTGGTCAATGGTGCGAGCAGTTCGACGATGAAGCGATTGACCCCTAAGCTGGCCACAGTTTGGTGCAAATGGCGGCGCAAGCCATCAATATCTTGCGCACGCAACAAGCCCATGGCCTCTTCGAGCAGTTGACCCACCCCGTCTTTGCCACGCGCAAGGTCCATGGGGCCGGCAGTCAAAGACTCGGTGATGCTTTGCAATTGGTCAACCGACAGGGCCACGACTTGACCTGGGCGGTGACCGGCATCGAGCAAACGCTTGATGATGCGCAGTTTTTCCACCTGCG
>JAIXYA010000121.1 GCA_027490485.1 Comamonadaceae bacterium | reverse complement strand
GGTGAAGTTGGACGCGGACAAGCTCATCGTCAGCATCGGCCGTGTGCTCAACACCAACGGTTTGCACCCTGACGCTGTGGGCTTGCAACTGGACGAGCTCGGCGCCATCGTGGTGGACGCGGACTGCAAAACCAACCTGCCCGGTGTGTGGGCGGTGGGCGATGTGGTGCGTGGACCCATGCTGGCCCACAAAGCCGAGGAAGAGGGCGTGGCGGTGGCCGAGCGCATCGCGGGCCAGCACGGCCATGTCAACTTCAACACCATCCCTTGGGTGATCTATACCAGCCCAGAGATTGCGTGGGTGGGTCGCACCGAGCAACAACTCAAAGCCGATGGCGTGGCTTACAAGGCCGGCACTTTTCCGTTTTTGGCCAATGGACGTGCACGCGCCTTGGGCGACACCACCGGCATGGTGAAGTTCTTGGCCGATGCCCAAACCGATGAAATTTTGGGTGTGCACATGGTCGGCCCGCAAGTGTCGGAGTTGATCTCTGAAGCCGTGGTGGCCATGGAGTTCAAGGCATCTGCCGAGGACATCGCCCGCATTTGCCATGCCCACCCGTCATTGAGCGAGGCCACCAAAGAGGCGGCATTGGCGGTGGACAAGCGGACGCTGAATTTTTAAGGCTATTGCTGGTGCGTCAAGTTTTTCGCAGACGTCGATGCTGAAAAAACAAACTGCCCATGGCCAACAGGATGTAACTCAGGCAGGCCAGTAAATAAATCACAGTTCCTTGGCGCTGGGTCTTTGCGTGCTGCATATTGGCCTCGTCCAGCGCTGAGCGAGCTTGCGAGAGCAAGCCATCGTTGCTGGCGCATTGCACCGCGTAATTGCGCATATCGGGGTCGGCAATCAAGTCGTAGCTAAAGGGCTGGTCTTCCCAACGCAGATCAGCGATTTTCTTTTTGTACAAATTCACTTTGGCGATTTCCTCGCGAACAATCATGCCGTTCGGATAGCCCTGCAGCACAGCGTAGTCCACCATGGCCTGGGCTTCATTGAGCTTGAGCTTGAGTTGGTCGATATCGGATTGAACGCGGCTGCGTCCATTCAGGTTGTAGGCGCTGAGTTGCTGCTGCAAAGCCTGCACACTTTCATCGGCCAAATTGCATTGGCGGGCATTGAGTTGCTGCCACAGCGTGCGTTCTTCAATGCTGTGTTCGATGTCCAAGCGTTCACTATCGCTTTGCGGGTTGTGCGGCATCACCCATAGCGTGACCATGGTGATGGCCACGATAAATGCCACTTGCAGCATCAGCCAAAAGGTCCAAGGGTTGATGTGGAAACTTTGAACGCTCACAGGGGCGGAATGGACATGGGTATTCATGGGGTTTATCTCACCAAAATAGAAGCGGTCATTTGAAGAAAGGGCTGCAAAGCACTGGCGGGGGTGTAGCCAAAACTGGGCACATCGCCAGATTGCAATGGGTTGACCGTCAAGGAAACCGGCGTGGCTGAGGCATAGCGTGGCACCTCGGCGCTGTCAGCAGGGGGCAGATTGCCGGCCAAAGCAGACGCCACATAGGCTTTGCAGGGCGTAGATTCAGGCGCATTGGCTGCACAGTAGCGCCAGTGTTCGGCGTGGGCAAGGGGGGTTAGAAGGGTCGAAGTGACGATGAAAGCGATCAATCTCAGCATGTGTATCCCCTTTGCCACCGGTGGGTGACGGTTAAAGTCAACGAAATATTGACACTGCCAAGGGATAAGCAAATTTCACGCCGTTACAGATTTACATCAAAATCACACATTAAATCAATATATTTGGCATCTTTGGGGTAGTATCTCGTCAATTTTCACGATATAGGCTCACCATGGCATCCAAAGTTTGCAGCAAGTGCGGCGTCGCTTCAGAAGAAGCCAAGCCTTTAAAGTGTTCGAAATGTGGGTCGCGGGATTTTCATGACAGCCTAGGCTCGGCTTTTGGCAAAAAAGCCAGCACCAGCCCAGAGGCAGCGCCTGCTGCAGCCGCGCCTGTGCCGCCCAAGCCCCCTGAGTTCGAGACCTTGTTTGACAAGTACGGCGGCATTCCCACCATTGCCAAAGTGGTCAAAGCTTTTCACCAAGAAATCATGGCCCGCCATCACTTGGCGGGCTACTTTGACGGCATTGACATGGAGCATTTGGCCCAGCACACGGTGAAATACGTGGCGTTTGTCATGGGTAAACCCGCAGAGTTCTATACCGGTAGAGATATGTACACTGCGCATGCCAAGTTCCATATCAGTGGCATGCACTTCGACGAGGTCGCCGATGTGCTCAAAGATGTGTTGACTGCGGCGGGGATGTCCAAACCGGACATCGCACTCGTCATGTTGCGGGTTGAAAGCCTGCGGGAGATGATCATTGCCTAACCACCTCAGTGAGCCACACAATTTCAAACAGCTTGCCCAGCTTTACATGGCGCATGAAGCTGCGCGTTTAAGCCAAGCTGTATTGGCTCGCCGAGGAGCCCATTTAAAGGACCATTTATTGCCTTTCTTGGGAGACACCCAGCTGTACGACATCACCGCGATGCGTATTCGCCAGTTCACT
>JAIXYA010000056.1 GCA_027490485.1 Comamonadaceae bacterium | reverse complement strand
CATGATGATTTTGAAGGTTGAAAAGCCTTGGGCCTTCATGTTCACACTGGCAGACAAGGCCTCAGGAAAATTGGCCAAAAACAAGGCACCTACCAAGGTCAGTGGCATCACTTCAAAAAAGGTCACAGGAACACCTGCTGCCACTTTGGCCGCCACGATGGACAGCATGACCGTGCCGATCACAAAACTCTCAGGAATCACGTCCAGCAAATTGCCCAGCCAAATCGCCATGCCTGCGTTGTTGTGCTCTTCCTTCATCTGGTTCAGATCACTTGCAGTTGGAACTTCACTGCCACCCGTGCGAATGGCATCAATCGCCAAATTGGCCCATGCTTGTTTGGCAACAGCATCTTGGTCGATATGGCGTTTGTTTTCCAAAATGCGTTGCGCTGCCAATTCACGAACAGAGTCGGCAAACTCGGGGTGGGTACGAGAAAAAACCTCGTACTGCGATTTATGCAGCACCAGCAACTCGGCTGGGCCATGCTCTGCGACTGCGGTGGTGCTGTGCGCTTGGTGGGACAAAAAAGAAACTTCGCCCAACAAATCACCGCGCTCAACCGTGTGGCTGCTGCCATCGGCATGCGTCAAGGTGATGGACCCTGAGCGAACAATGTACAACTCGGTGGATGGGTCACCGATAGAGAACAAGGCCTCCTCTTGCACCAAAAATTTGGGGTGAAGAAGCTTTACCAGGTCCTGCATCATGCTGGAAGACATGCTGCTGAAAAAAGACGAGTTGCCAATCGACTGCATCAAGTCGGCTTGTCGCTTGTTTTGGTTACGCGCATGCTGGGCAATCACATAAGCCCCTTTGCGCAAATAACCGCCATGCGCACTGAGCAATTGGTCTAGAGTGATAAAAATCAAGCCGCCTGCCACCATGGCAACCAGCAAAGTGATGAAGTGGTTTATTTCCGTCGTACGGCTTGCGATGTCCGCATTTGCCAAAGCTTCCACGGTGGGCGACACCAGTTCCAGCGCCAAAGCAGATATCAAAGCACCAGCACCAAAACCGCACATGGCACCTACTGTGGATTTCGACATCGGCGTGGTGATGCCCACAATGGCCCCAAGCACCATAGAACCTGCCGCAATCGCACCCAAAATGGCTGCCCAAATTACCAAGGTGGTTCCCATGTCTTGCATCATCGTCTCCGGTTGTGGATATCCCGTGCAGTCTTAGGCGGGTAAATCCTTTTCAGCACGAACTTGTGCTGCGATCGCTTCTACTTGCTCGTCTGACATGCCGTACTTGGCCTGCATATTCTTGAGTTTGATTTCTTCTTCTTCGGTGACGACACCATCGGCCAACACTTCACGGATTTCCATTTCGTACAAAGCCTCGCGGCGAGCCACCTGCGTGGTGTAAGCGGTTGACACCACACCGGTCAAGATGGCCGCCAAGGCAATGGCCAAAATTTGTGTGACGACGACAAGAGCGACACCCAAGTAGGTCACCGGGTCCACATTGCCCCAGCCTGAAATGATGGTCAAGATAAACCAATGCATGGCCGCAGGGATAGAGGGAAATACCTCGGGCTGATCGTGACCCTCAATGATGTAAATCAGGGAAGAGAACAACAAGCAGCTGATGAACAGCAAAAACAGCGCAGACGAAAAAGAATCTTTTTCTGACTTGATGGCTTCAAACATATCGTCCATCGCACTGTTGTAGCGCGACAGCTTGAAGATACGCAGCAAGCGGAACATTCGCAGAACACGCAAATCGGTACCAGGCATCAGCAGTTGCAGGTAAAAAGGCACAGTGCTGACAAAGTCCACCAAGCCATAGAAGCTGAAGATGTATTCTTTGCGTCCCTTCCAAGGGCTGTCACCAGGCTCTGTGTATTTTTCGCTGTAAGACCATACGCGCAACACATACTCAATAGAGAACACGCCCACACTGAAGAGGTCAAAGGCATGAAAATACGGACCAGCAGCGCTGTGAATTTCGGGCACAGACTCCAAAATAATGGCCAAGACATTCAGGACCACCAACACGGCAATAAAAATTTCACAAAATCGGCTGGCAGGTTCTGTGACATCGCCTTCAAGAATATTGAAGACTCGCCGTTTGGTGCGGCGAATGGCAGACATCTCAAGCTTGCTGTTCATGATTTATTCCCAGCTTGAGCCTGTTCAATCATGGTCTGCACTTCTTTATCACTCAGGCGAAACTGCATTTGCAAGCGCTTAAGTGAGACTTTCTCTTCATCCGACATCACCCCGTCTGCCAGCACTTGTCTTAACTGCGCTTGGTAGGCGGATTTTTTGCGCGACATTTGGTTAGCGAATGCAGAGGCCACGATGCCGGTCAAGATGGCGGCCATGCAAACACCCAAAAAACCAGTGAGCAAGGCAATGACCTCACCCGCTTTGGTCATGGCATCAATATTGCCATTGCCGGAGGTGATGGTCACGATGGCCCAGTAAATGGAATGGGGAATGGTGCCGAAATGTTGAGGTTGTGCATGTCCCTCGGCGACATGCATCAGCGAAGCCGACACGATGGTGGCAATAGCAAGTAAAAAAGCTGCTGAGCCAAACGCACGTCGCTCCGAGTACACCGCAGAAAACAAGTCCTGCAGTGCAGAGTTGTATTTGGACAGTTTCAAAATACGCAGCAAACGCAAGACCCGCAATATGCGTAAATCTAGCAATGGGAAGAACACATGCAAGTAGTAAGGCATGGTGGCAAAGAAGTCGATCAAGCCAAACGGACTGAAGATGTAATCACGCCTACCTTTCCATGCATTGCCTGCGTATTTCGCGCCCAATGACCAAACCCGCATCAGGTACTCGGCGGTGAAAAACATCACACTCCAAAATTCCAGCTCATGAAAAAAATCTTTGTGTACAGCATGGATTTCGGGAACAGAGTCCAAAATCACTGCAGAGCAGTTCACCAACACAACGGTCGAAATCAGCCACTCTGCATACCTCGACATGGGTTGTGAGGGAGACCCTTCAAGAATCTCCATTAAAGTGGTTTGCTGTTGCTCGAACATGGCGAAATGCTAAAAAAGAGAAAAGGGGCGAGCAAGCTCCCCGCACATAACCGTCAAACTTAAGCGGTCGAAGGAACTTGCTCTGAAAACATCAACTTCGGGCTTTGATTTGTTGCCACACTGCCAATTCTTTGGCGGTCAGGCTGTCAGCGGCCTTGGCAGCTTGTTCAAATTTGGCGGCGTCTGTCAACAAGGCCAACTGGTTGATTTGGGACAGCAGCACTTTATAGTGTTCAACCGCATGATCTGGGTTATCAGCGATCACATGCAATGGCAACACCGATTTGTGTTTGGCGTTTTCGCGTTCATTGTGTATTTGCTCTAGCAAGACATTGAGCTCTTCAACCGTGATGTGCAAGCGCTTGGCTTCTACGCGCAGCAAAGCAGCTTCTGTTTCATCCAAGTACCCATCTTTCATCATGTTGCGCAAATTGTTTTTCATTAATTCGCGCTCTTTGTGCAGT
>JAIXYA010000087.1 GCA_027490485.1 Comamonadaceae bacterium | reverse complement strand
GGCAGCGCACAGATTCGCTGCGCCTTGTTTCGTCGCACTGCCGAGCAATTGAACTTTTCGCCCCGCGATGGACAACTGGTGCAAGCCCAAGCCCGGGTTGCGGTTTACGAGCCAAGGGGTGAGATGCAGCTGGTGATTGAAGCCCTGCGTCCGGCGGGTGCTGGGCAATTGCACGAAGCTTTTTTGCAGCTCAAGGCCAAACTGCAGGCGCAGGGCCTGTTTGAGCAGGATCGAAAACGAGCTATTCCCCTGTATCCCCGCTGTATTGGCGTGGTGACATCCTTGGCTGCCGCTGCTCTGCACGATGTGGTGACAGCCCTTGCGCGGCGAGTTCCGCACATTCCTGTGATCGTATCCCCTTCACCTGTTCAAGGGGCAGATGCGCCATCGCAGCTGGTGCAGGCATTGCAAGCCCTGGCGGCCAGGCCCGAAGTGGAGGTGATCTTGCTGGTCAGGGGCGGAGGCTCCATGGAAGATTTGTGGGCATTTAACGATGAGCAGCTTGCCCACGCAATTGTGAACAGCCCTGTCCCTGTGATTTCGGGTGTGGGTCATGAAACCGACATCACCATCGCCGATTTGTGTGCGGATTTGCGAGCGCCCACGCCCACAGCGGCAGCTGAACTGTGTGCAATACCCAGAGAAAGTTTGCTTGCAGATTTGGCAGCCATCCAAGCTTTTCTCGATGCCGAGTTGGCGCAAATTATGGATAACCGAGCGCAAAGCCTGGACCGATTGCAAGCTGTGTTGGCCCGACCTTCCAGTTGGGCCAACAAACAGCAGCACAATTTGTCTCAGTTATCTGCCCGATTAGGGCGAGCGGGGCAGCAAGTACTGAACCGACAAGTCATGGTTTTAGAGCCCCAAGCGCTGAGGCTTACGCGTGCTGTGCAGGATATGCCTGCTCAAATGGCTCAACGATTGTCCCGATCAGCTTTGCTGCTGGGCTCGCTGGACCCCGCCTTGGTATTGCAGCGAGGCTACGCTTGGCTGGAGAACGCGCAAGGCCAAGCCATCGCTTCAGTTCAAGAGGTGAAAGTGGGAGAAACACTTCATGCGCGCATGGCAGATGGCGTTGCCGATGTGCAGGTTTTAGGTACCCATTCAGCTTGAATCGTCCAAGACTACTTTGGGCCAAACACAGCTGACTTGAGTTTGTAGCCTTTGCCGATTTTCTTTTTGGCAAACCAACCTTGGTTCATCTCCAACACAAAGCGCACGGGTTTGTCTGAGCAGTGTGAATCGGTGGTTTGGGGTTTCATATCGGCCGTATTGACGATCACGCCCTCATCATCGACAAAAGCTGCTGTAAGGGGAAGCAAGGTGTTTTTCATCCAAAAACACTGCTTTTGCGGCTCATCAAAGACAAACAGCATTCCCTCATGCGCTGGCATCTCCTTGCGAAACATCAGGCCGATTTGCCTTTGCTGAGGGGTTTGGGCAATTTGCGCATTGATTTGAAACATGCCGGCCTGAATGACCATGCGCTGCAAATCGGTTTGCGGCTCTTGTGCCCAACCCAGCATGGGTGCAGCCATGGCACCAAAGAGGAACACCGCGCGTTGCAACAAAGTCCGTAAGTTAGACATGAGGAAAACAGTAAGCTGGTTCATAGGATGCTTGGTTAGAATGAATTGAAGTTTTACCCATCGACCTGCGGCATACCTCTGCCGCCTTGTTGTTCACTTTCTGGAGACATTCTCTTGTATCAGCATATCAAGGTGCCCGCCCAGGGCGAAAAAATTATCGTCAACAAAGACATGTCGTTGACAGTGCCCCTGCAGCCCATCATTCCCTATATCGAGGGTGACGGCACTGGACTTGATATCACCCCGGTCATGCTCAAAGTGGTGGATGCCGCCGTTGCCAAAGCCTATGGCGGCAAGCGACAAATCCACTGGATGGAGGTTTATGCCGGTGAAAAATCCACCCAAATTTATGGCCCAGATGTGTGGTTGCCCGAAGAAACTTTGGCTGTCTTGCGTGAATATGTGGTCTCTATCAAAGGCCCACTCACGACCCCTGTGGGTGGGGGTATTCGCTCCCTGAACGTGGCGCTGCGCCAAGAACTCGATTTGTATGTGTGTTTGCGCCCAGTTCAGTACTTCAAAGGCGTACCGTCTCCTTTGAAAGAGCCAGAAAAGACCCATATGGTCATCTTCCGTGAAAACTCAGAGGACATTTACGCTGGTATCGAATACGAAGCCGAGAGCGACAAGGCCAAAAAACTCATCAAGTTTTTGATCGACGAAATGGGTGTCACGAAAATCCGTTTCCCCAATACCTCGGGCATTGGCATCAAGCCTGTTTCGCGTGAAGGCACAGAGCGTTTGGTGCGCAAAGCCATCCAATATGCGATCGATAACGACAAGCCCAATGTGACCATCGTCCACAAGGGCAACATCATGAAATACACCGAAGGTGGTTTTCGTGACTGGGCTTACGCCTTAGCCCAAAAGGAGTTCGGTGCCCAGCTGATCGACGGCGGTCCTTGGTGCAAATTCAATAACCCCAAAACCGGTAAAGAAATCATCGTCAAAGACAGTATTGCCGACGCCTTTTTGCAGCAAATTTTGCTGCGCCCTGCCGAATACAGCGTCATTGCCACCTTGAACCTGAACGGCGACTACATTTCTGACGCTTTGGCAGCGCAAGTGGGCGGCATTGGTATTGCGCCTGGCGCCAATTTGTCAGACTCTGTGGCCTGCTTTGAGGCAACCCATGGCACAGCGCCTAAGTACGCTGGCAAAGACTATGTCAACCCTGGCTCGGAAATTCTGTCTGCAGAAATGATGCTGCGCCACATGGGTTGGGTTGAAGCTGCTGACCTCATCATTTCATCCATGGAAAAGTCCATTCTCAGCAAGAAAGTCACTTACGACTTTGCTCGCTTAATGGAAGGCGCGACACAAGTGAGTTGCTCTGGTTTTGGTCAAGTCATGATCGAACACATGTAAAGAGCCACGGCATCTCGTTCAGCAGTTTTGACCTATCAGGTTGGCTCTGAATTGAGGGGTTCTTAGCCTTGAGTTGCGTGTGCTGACCTGAGGCTCTGCTACGTTGTCAGGGCTAGCGGGTGCGGCAATCACCTTGATGTTTTTTGCCATCCACCCGCGTGGGCCTTCAATCGGTTCGTACATCACACTGGCCCCTTGTTGCAGTGTTTTAAAGCCCTCCATGTCTACTTGGCTGAAATGTGCAAATACGTCCTGTCCTATTTCTGCGGACTCGATAAAACCAAATCCCTTGTGGTTGTTAAACCATTTAACAATGCCAAAAGCCATGGCCGACCCCTTTGCAGAATGAAATTTTCATAAACTAATACTTAAAAATTAGAATACAGTTTTCATATTTTGTAAAGTAATTTTAAATAATTATTTAAATTTGATTTCTCGGCATTTGTCTAATTTTTTTAGCACGCTAAATGGCATCGATAGAATGTGAGCATGTCAACCACCCCATCTAAGCCTGTCATTCCACCTGTAGACACAGGCGACTCCGATTCCGTTGTCCTAGAACGTCGTACGCAACGCACCCAACCCCCACAGATGTACCAAGTGGTCATGCTCAACGACGACTTCACACCCATGGAGTTTGTTGTCAGGGTGTTGCAGGAGTTTTTCGGCAAAGACCGCGAAGCCGCCACGCAAATCATGCTCAAGATCCATTTGGACGGAAAAGGCATATGCGGGGTCTACACCAAGGATGTAGCCGCCAGCAAGGTAGACCAAGTCCAAGATGCAGCCCATCAAGCCGGACACCCGCTACAAGCTTTGCTTGAGCCAGTTGAATAATGTCCCATCGTTTCCATATACAGTTGAACCTACACAAAGACCGCCACAAGGAATTCCCATGATTGCCCAAGAACTTGAAGTCAGCTTACACATGGCCTTTGTAGAGGCCAGGCAACAACGGCACGAATTCATCACAGTGGAGCACCTGCTCTTGGCCTTGCTGGACAACCCCAGTGCCGCAGAAGTACTCAGAGCATGCTCAGCCAATATCGATGACTTGCGCAAATCGCTTTCCAATTTCATCAAAGACAACACGCCCCAAGTGGCTGGTACCGATGAGGTGGATACCCAGCCCACTTTGGGTTTTCAGCGTGTGATCCAACGCGCCATCATGCATGTGCAGTCCACTGGCAACGGAAAAAAAGAAGTCACTGGCGCGAATGTGTTGGTTGCCATC